>JAIBBZ010000029.1 GCA_019694435.1 Pirellulales bacterium | reverse complement strand
CCCTCGAGCGGCAAAAGGTGAGTATCGGCCGTGGCGACATCGTGCTCATCCGTACCGGGCACTCGAAGCTGTGGATCAAGGACAACGAGACTTACAACTCGGGCGAACCGGGTCTCGGCCTCGAGGCCGCAGCATGGCTGGCCAGCCAGGAAATCGTGCTGGTCGGCGCCGACAATTGGGGCGTTGAAGTCGACCCGCCGCCGGGAGGCAAGCGGCCGATCGAAGTCCACCAGCAGATGATCACTCGCCACGGGATCTATTTCCTGGAGAACCTCGATTTGGAAGAACTCGCCGCGGACCGCTGCTACGAATTCGCCTTCATCTTTGCCCCTCTGCGCCTCAAAGGCGCGACCGGCTCGCCCGGCAACCCGATCGCAGTGCGCTAGCGGCCCAACCGCGGAGGATCGAATTTCGCGGCGCCCGTTGGGAGCATCGACGTCTCGAGCGCCTTCGGCTTGGATTCTCACGCCTGGAGCAGTTCGGTCGTCTTGTCAGCGAAAGCCTCAGGCGCTGTGCGAGGCCACGTAGCCGAAATAGGTGAAGTAGATTCCGACCACCACGCAGACCAACAGGACCACGTTGATGAAGCCTGCCCGGCCGAGCATGCGTGCCTTGGCCGCCACGAGGCCTGGGAACAGGATCAACTCGCTCGCCTTGATCAGGCCGCCCCAGGCCATCAGATGGATCAAAATCGCGGCCGGGCTCGAATAGTCGGAATAATTCGCCGCGATCGCGCCGGTGACCTGCCCCCTCGAATGACACCAGTGTTTAAGTTAGTGCTGCCTGCTGTTGTTTCTCAGCTGTGGCCCGCGGCTGGAGCGTAGCGGAAGCTGCAGGCCACAGGTGGCGCGCCTTCGGGGGGCCGGGGGTCGATAGCCCAACGAACTGTGTGGCCGGACCGTGTTGTACTCGCGCCGCGAACGCTCGATCAAGACTTTGGCCTCCAGCAGCGTGTCAAAGATCTCACGCTCCAAGAGCTCGTCGCGCAACTTGCCGTTGAACGACTCGATATATCCATTCTCCCAGGGACTGCCCGGCTCGATGTACAGCGTCCGCACGCCCACCCGATCCAGCCAATCGCGAACCGCATGCGCCGTGAACTCCGCGCCGTTGTCACTGCGGATGTAATCGGGCACGCCGCGACGGATAAATAAGTCCGTCAAGCGTTACAACACATCTTCACTGGTCAAGCGTCGGGCCACGTCGATCGCCAGGCACTCACGTGTGTACTCGTCGAGCACCGTCAGCATCCGCACCGGCCGGCCGTCGTGCGTGCGCGTCAACACGAAGTCGTAGCTCCAGACGTGATCTCGATGCGCGGGCTGCAGCCGCACACACGAGCCGTCATTCAGCCACAGCCTGCGACGTTTCGGCTGCCTTCAAGCTCTCCTGCCGCCAGAGACGTTCGACCCGCTTGTGATTCACGCGCCACTGCTCGCGCTGGAGCAACGCCGTGATCCGTCGATATCTGTACCGGCCGTATTGGGTCGCCAACTCGATCATCCGCCGCACCAGCCGCGGCTCGTCGCCCGGACTCTGCCGCGGCCGCCGGTGCTGGCTCGAGCGCGACCGGCCCAACACCTGACAAGCCCGACGCTCCGACACGCGCTCGCGGCCCAGGGCACAACGAACGTGCTCGACCGCGCGGCGTCGCTTCGTCGGGCTCAGAAGTTTCCCGAGGCGGCTTCCTTGAGGATCTCCATGTCCAGGGCCTGGTTGGCCACCAGGCGTCGCAGCCGGGCGTTCTCCTTCTCAAGGTCCTTGAGCCGCTTCGCCTGGTCGGTGCGCAGACCGCCGTATTCCTTCCGCCAGCGGTAGTACGTCTGCTCGGTGATCCCCAGCTTCTTGGCGATCTGACCGACGGTCAGCCCCTTGGAGAGCTCGACCTCGGCCTCACGCAACTTGCCGATGATCTGCTCCGCCTGAAATCGCTGCTTGGCCATCTTGCAATCCCTCCTGAAATGAATGACCAGGCCCAAATACTAACCTTCAGGCCGGATCGGTTTTCAGGGGGCAGCTAACAGTCTGCTGGTCGGCGTCGTGCCGCTAATCCTGGACAAGCGAGGGCGCAATCAAAAACCTCTCGTCACAACACCCAATCTCAAGGGCACTTGGGACGAGAGGTTTCCAGAAGGCGGAGGGCATGGGATTCGAACCCACAACCGGTTTCCCGGCATCTGATTTCGAGTCAGACCGCTCACCATTCGCTTACCCTCCGAGCGACCTACCGACCTCAAATTTACCGTCGGCGTATGGCGACTGACAAGGACAGCGAATCGCGGGACCAAGGACCCATTTTCGGGCTCCGATTTGCAGCCCAAGGCCGCGCGGCGGCGTGGGCAGCCTCGGGCGGTTTATGACGGTTCTGCCGCGGGACTTATCGCCGCGGCCGGCTTTGCCGACGGCGAGAAACTGACCTAGGGTTGCGTGACCTGCGCCCCGAACGCCCTGTTCTAGGCTCGACCGATTTTGCAGGGCTCGCGGCGGCGTGACCCGAAGTTCTGGAGTGACAGTTCATGGATCGTTACGCCGGCAAGCGCGACGCCATCAGCGAAGCCATCTCGAACGCCAACGCTGGCCCGCGCGGCGCAGGGATTCTGGCCTGCCACATCATGACGCCGTCGCCGACCACCGTGGGCCCCGATGTCTCGGTCCTCGAACTCGCCCGGCTGATCCATGCCCGCGAGTGCCGCCACATGCTCGTGGCCGACGAGCATCAGCATCTGCTAGGCGTGATCAGCGATCGCGATGTGATTCGCTGCTTTGGGCCGTCGGAGTTTCCCGATCATCAGTTGCTCGAGCAGATTCGCACGCGCGACATCATGAGCACCGACGTGATCACGATTACTCCCTACGCGAGCCTCGAAGACGCCGTGGCATTGATGGTCGACCACGGCATCAGTTGCCTGCCGGTGATCGCCGGCGGCGCGCTGATCGGCATTCTGACCAACACCGACCTGTTCTTGGTGTTGCAGTTCCTACTGCAACAGACTCGCGAGCCGAACCTGGTTCCAAGCATCTAGAGCCCGGAATCGCCCGCTGTCGAACGCTTGCCCAGGCAGGGCCTCGACGCCTGGCGCGGCGCGGCGCCGAGGCGTCCCACGGCCTGCGTGTTTGCAGGGATGCCAAGGTCGCGGCTTTCTGCTCCGCGGCAAGGTTCGTTTCCGAGGCGTGGGCGGGATCGTTGTTCCCGGGCCGTTCGGCGGCGATGGAACCCTCCGTAAGTCTCCTGCTCGCGCACCTGCGCGTACGGCCTGACAGCGATTCCTGGCTGGAATGGCAACAGAAGTCGCAGAGGCGTGCCCAGACGGACCGCGCAGCGCCCGACGACGGCGCCGATTGCTCCAGTTGGGGCCGATCGTGGCGCCCGCAGGGCCTCGCTGAACTACCGATTTTCACGGTGGTTTTGTCCGAGACCGGCGGTCTATTTTGCCTGGGTTCCGCCATTCGCCGAGGACGATAAGTCGCGTACCTCTCGTGAAACTCTCCTCTAGCCCCCGGCGGACGACATATGGCCAAGGAAATCTTTCGTGTGGTGACCCGTGGCGCAGACGGGAAGCTCCGCATCAAGGATTACGCCAAGCCCGATCCCCTGTTGCGTATGCATGCTCAAATCGGCGTGGACGATTGCAGCACCGACCTGGAGCTGCGCGGGATGCCGGTGTTTCGTGGATTGATTGGTCCGATGCCCGAAGGCAAGACGGTGATTCGCTACGAATCGCCGGATGTGTTCGAGACGCTGACCAAGGAATGGAGCCAGACGCGCCCCAGCCGGCGCAAGACCGCGGTTAATGGCCCGATGATCGACGTCAGCGGCCCGGTGCAGGCCCAATAGCGGTTCGACGGGCCGCGGCCCCCTCTTGCAAAATCCCACGGCGACGGCCACTTTGGGGGCGTGTTTGCGCTGGCGAACGGCGCAAACACGTTCCTTCGCCCGAGGCGCCGCCGATGATCAATCCCGACTTGCTCAACTTGCTGCGCTGCCCGCAGGATCGCTCCCGGGTGGCCGAGGCCGATGCCGCGTTGATCGACGCCCTGAACGGGGCCATCGCGGCTGGTCGGCTGCGCAATCAGGGTGGTTCTGAGATCCGCAAGCCGCTCGACGGCGGACTCGTGCGCGAAGACCGCAAGCTGCTCTACCCGGTCGTCGATGGGCTGCCCATCATGCTGGCCGACGAAGCGATTCCGTTGGATCAGCTCTAGACCCCGGGATCGCCGCCCCAAGAAGCCTTGCCCGAGGGAGCTCCAGCATGAGCGAAAAGACCGTCTTCAAGCGGATCATCGATCGGGAAATCCCGGCCAAGATCGTTCACGAGGACGAGCATTGCCTGGCGTTTCACGACATCAACCCGGGCGCGCCGACCCACGTGCTGGTGATCCCGAAACGCGAAATTCCGTCATTGGCCGATCTGACCGACGCCGACCGCGCGCTGGCAGGGCACCTGTTGTTCACAGCCACGCAATTGGCCCAAAAACTCGGGCTATCGGGAGGCTACCGCGTGGTCGTCAATTGCGGTCCCGACGGAGGGCAGTCGGTCGATCACTTGCACCTGCATCTGCTGGGGGGCCGCAGCCTGAGCTGGCCGCCCGGCTGACGGGACCCGTCTCAGGCCGAGCGCCGCAACGCAGCGGCCGTATGGTCGGCCAACGGTTGCGCGCAATGTCCGGACAGGGCCTGCCCCTGGCCACGCGCTCCATGCCCCGGACCGACGAGCTCCTCGCGCTGCACGGCTACGTGCTTTGGCGCTTCAATGCCCAGGCGAATCGTTCGGCCACGGACCTCGAGCACGGTCAGACGGATTCCACCGTCGATCAGAATTGAATCGCCGGGCTTGCGAGACAGGATCAGCATGGTGATATCCTCCGTGAACGTGTGCATTATTGTCGGGTACAGACCAATGGCAACCAATCGTCGCGCCGAGCGGCAGCGCGGCCATCGCGCATTGCCGCAGGGCTAGGGTGCTTCCAGACGAACGGCATAACGGGCCACCAGGTCCGGCAGTAATTCGCCCAATCGCACGGGCTCAGGCGGCGAGATTTCGGCCGCATGAGCGCGTGCGCCGCGCGACGCCACGGCAAGCTGCGCGGACATGCCGTGCGAAATTGTCGGGTGTCGTCCACCCAACTGGGGAGACGAGAATCCCTCGGCCAGCGCTGCCGGGCGATCCAGCGTTATTTGGCGATGCTGACAGGGGGCGTCCGGGTAGCTCGCCCTGGATTCGCCAGGCGGCTGCCAAGCAGCCTTGTCCCGTGGCGAAGCGGAGCGATACATTTCCACAGCCAGTTGCGCGGTTTCCACGGTCGAATTCCTCTCAGCAAATCGTGCCCTTCGTCAGGCAGACGGGCTGCCCAGTCCCGACAGGGACCAACGTATCAGATACTGTACGTTTGTCAACTAATCGGGGTTCGGCGAAATTTGCTGGGTGGCTGGCGCAAAAAAACAGGCCCGGCGCCATCACATGGGCCGGGCCGTGTTGTCTGCGCCCTGTCGTGTGCCGGTCCTTCGAGGAGCGGTACTCGCGTTGATCGACGAGCGGACGATACTTGCGTTAGGCGTGTTCGCGCGACTTAGACGCGATCCTTCAGGCCCTTCAGCGGGCTGATCTTCACCACGTTGCGGGCCGGCTTGGCCTTGAACATGGTTTCTTCGCCCGTGAACGGGTTGATGCCCTTGCGGGCCTTCGTGGCGGGCTTGCGCACCACCTTCACGCGCATCAGGCCGGGCACGACAAACTTGCCGGGGCCCTTCTTGCCCAGGCTCTTCACCATCAGTTCGCCCAGGCCCTCGACGACGGCGCCGACCTGCTTCTTGGTCAGCCCGGTCGATTCGGCCAGAGAGGCCAGGACCTCGGACTTGCTCATTGCCTTCTCACTCGCGGCAGCTTTGGCCATCTTGCATCCTTCAAATGTGACAGACCGCTGATTTGTCCTCGCACGTCCGCACTCGGACATGCTTGCCGATGCGGACTTATAGCACTTTTCGCGGAAGAATGCCTAGATCAATCGCAAAAACCCCGAACTTTTTGCGTCTGGCAGTCGGACGGGCTGGGTTTTTTCGGGCAATTTGTACTCCCCCCGTGCAGGATCGACGCCCTGTCCCAGCCGGGCTCTCGCTTACCATCGCACGGTCCGCGGGCCTGATTTGCCGCGAGATTCTGCGGGAATTTTCGTCAAAACCCGTTCGCCGGGCCGGTCGCGACCCAGCCGTACGGTGTAGTTGCCGGGGGCGAACACCGGCAGTAAGAAGCGGTCGCCCGAGGCGCGAAACGCATACAGCACCTCGCCATTTGCCTCGGCGATCACCTCGACGACCGGGTCGCGCTGATTCTCGCAGACCAGTTCCGGCAGCCAGGCGGCCGGCGTGCGGCCGTCGTTCTGGTCGAGTTCGACCGTCACCGGCCACCCAGGAAACTGGGCCGAGTCGCCTTGGCGGGCATCTGCGAATCGCGGCCAGCATTCGATCGTCGCTCGCCGCGCGCGCTTGTCGATCCGCACGAGTCCATACCCGTCGCCGCGCTGTCGCTCGTCGTTGATGTCGCCAGGGTTCGCATAGGCGAGCATCGTGAGCAGGTTGCCAAAGCCGTCGCGATAGTCGCCCGTCCAAGGCAACGGGCAGTCGATGCGCGCATGGGCGCCGGGTTGTTCGTCTTCTGGATGCCACCATCGCCCATAGATCGTGTTGACCAACGCAGGGCTGGTGAATGCATACGGACCGTCGCCAAAGCGGTCGATACCGTGCTTGACGACGACGGCCAGGTGCTGATCGCCGCACAGGTGCAGTGCCCGCACGCGGCGCAGCGCCACGAGCGCGCGGCGCCTGGCCGACTGCGGCCAGCCATTGCAGTCCAAATCGGCCAGCAGCCGTCCGTCGGCCGTACCATGCATGTGCACCGCGCCGCACAAGGCCGTTTGGGAGAGCACGACTTTCAACTCCGCGCCGGTCCAATCGCCGGCCCAGTCGTTCAAGAAACGCTCCTGCCGCGGGCCCAGCAGCTCGAGGCCCGGCAAGTCGACGCTGGCCGGGTCGTAATGCTTGTCGGTGATATGGTCGGGCCGCGGGCCGAGCTGCGGCACTGCGCCGACGGGCGCGGATTTGAACTTGCGGTCTTCGAGGATGGCACAATCGATGCCGCCGCAGCGCAAGCGCGTGAAATACACGCCGATGCCGCGTTCGAGCGGCGCAGGATCGACCGCATCGGGCAAGTGCCAGGTCTGCTGGCGCTGGACCATGTTGACGTAGGCCACGGGATACTGGTAGCCGCCGTCGGCGTTGCCCGCCAAGGTCGAACGCTTGCCGCCGGCGCCCCAGAGATTCGGGTGCCCCACGTCGTGGTCGTCGGGGATCGTGATCGTCGGCCGATCGCGAATGACGTCGCGGAACTGCAGGCCGAACTCGATCCAGCCGGCGGTGTGCTCGGTGTGCCGATAGGTTTGGTCGCCCGCGAAAAACAACAGGTCGGGATCCTGGTAGCGAAGATTGTCGATGATCTCCGGACGCAGGCCCGTCGTGCGGCTCGAATTGCACGACATCGTGGCGATCGCGATCACCGGCTTGTCGCGCGGATCGCGCCGCACGAGTCCTGCGAATTCGGCCCGATCGCCATGGCGCACGCGGTAAGGCACGTCCTGCGTCCCATCCGAGGCGGTGACGCGAAAATGCGCGCTCCAACCGGGATACAGCACCGGTGCGCGGGCAACTTCGACCCATTGGCCGTCGCGCTGCAGCTCGAGCCGCGCCTCGCGCGGTTCGCCTGGCCGCAACGGGAACAATTGCGCGGTGAGCTTCAACACGCCGGCATCGTGCGTATACAACGCAAAGGCAATCACCTCCGCGCGTGGCACATCCAGTTGCGGGGGCGGGTTGGGGCCTTTCGCCTTACGGGTCCACCAATCGCCGACGGCCAACGAATCGAGCTGTGGATAATCGGCGCCAAAGGGCCGCGGCTCGTCGCCGCCGCGCGCGGCGCCGGGGTGCCAGATCAGGGCGAGGAGCAACAGCCAGCGGCAATTCATCGAAGAACCTGTTGAGGGTTTGAGACGGGGTCGAGCGCCACAAACGTGTCGTATCCAAGCTCTCGTATCGTAGCCGAAGCAGCCGGATGACTTCATCGACAAGCCGGGCTATGCTCGTCGCTGTTGCCGGGGGAGAGACGCTTCGCAGAGGACTTCACGATGCGGCCGACACTGTTGCGCGGATTCTGCGGCGGACTGTTGCTGCTGGCGTGGGCGGTGGGGATGCCTTGCGCCCGGGCCGAGGAGACGGCGCTCGACCGTTATCTGGCCCAGCCCGATCCGGCTTATGGCTGGAAGCTCGTCGACAGCCATCCCGGCGAGTTGCACGGTCAGGCCTACACGGCACACGTGCTCGAGTTGACTTCGCAGACCTGGCGCAGCACGGCGGAGGTCGACCGGCCCGTTTGGAAACACTGGCTGACGATCGTCTGTCCGGCCAAAGTTCGCCCGGGCGTGGGCTTCTTGTTCATCGGCGGCGGCAATAACAACGATCCCGCACCCACCGCGGCGTCGGAGCGCGTCGCGGCGCTGGCCGTGGGCACGCAAACGGTCGTCGCCGAATTGGGCATGGTGCCCAATCAGCCGCTGACTTTCAGAGATACGCCCGACGCGCATCGCTTTGAAGACGACCTGATCGCTTATAGCCGCGTGCGTTACATGGCCACACGTGACGAGCTCTGGCTCGTGCGGCTGGCCATGGTGAAAAGCGCGGTCCGTGCTCTCGACGCGATGACCGAATTCGCGGCCAGCGAAGCCGGCGGCAAGCTGGCGCTCGAACGATTCGTCGTGGCCGGCGGGTCGAAACGCGGCTGGACCACGTGGCTGACCGCCGTCGAAGATCCGCGCGTGATCGCGATCGTGCCGCTGGTCATCGACGCTTTGAATTCCGAGGCGATTACCCGGCATCATCTCGCTGCGTACGGGTTCTTCTCGTCGGCGCTCGACGATTACGTCAAGCACGGGCTGTTCCCGGGCAAGCTGGGCACGCCCGAGTATCGCGCCGTGCTGGCGATCGAAGACCCTTACCAGTACCGCCAGCGCGACCGGCTGCGAATTCCAAAATTGCTGATTAACGCGGCGGGCGACGAATTCTTCCTGCCAGACAATTCGCACCTTTACTACCACGAGATGCCCGAGGAAAAGCATCTGCGCTACGTGCCGAACGCCAAACACTCGCTGGCCGGCAGCGATGCCCGCGAGACGCTGCAGGCCTTTTATGAATGCGTGCTGCACCACAAGGCGCGGCCGCGCTTCGGTTGGCAGCGAACGGCCGCGGGCACCTTGCACGTGACGGCCGACGACCCGCCGCGCGAGGTCAAGCTCTGGCAGGCCACGAACCCCCAGGCCCGTGATTTCCGGCTTGACGTGATTGGGCCGGCCTATCTGAGCACGCCGGTGGCCGCGGCTGCGCCGGGAGTGTTCGAGGTGACGGTCGCCGCGCCGGCCACGGGGTATACGGCATTTTTTCTGGAACTGACGTTCGACGTGGGCGCGAGCTATCCGCTCAAGCTGACCACCGACGTGTGCGTGGTGCCCGACGTGCTGCCCTTTGCCGAGAAGGCGGGCCTGGCACCGGGCGGCAAATGAACCAGGAGGCGAGCGTGTCGAGGACTTTGCTGCGTGGGAATTGGGGTCGGTGCTGGTCGTTCCTGGCGCTGCTGACGCTGCCAGGCACGGGGTACGGTGCGGAACCTGCGCCGCGCCAGGTCGAACCGGCCGTGGAAACCGGACGGGCGACGCTGGTCAGCATCGAGGAAAGCTTCAACCCGGCCGAGCTGACGCTCGCAGGGAGCGAGTTGGTGCCCGATTGCCCGGTGAAGTGGCGCGTGACCAAGCAGCGGCTCGCCGGCGGAAAACAGGAAGGCGTCGACCTGATTACGCTGGCCGTGGGCGACTTGGAGATCGTGGTGGTCCCGACGCGCGGGCTGTCGATCTGGTCGGCCCAACGCGGCCGCGTGCGCCTGGGCTGGAAATCGCCCGTCCGCGACATCGTGCACCCGCAATTCGTGAATCTGTCGGCGCGCGGCGGCTTGGGCTGGCTCGACGGCTTCGGCGCCTGGCTGTGTCGTTGCGGCTTGGAAAACAACGGCCACCCGGGCCGCGACGTGATCGTCGACAACACGGGGAAAAAAACCGAAGTCGAACTGACGCTGCACGGCAAGCTCGACTACCTGCCTGCGCAACAAGTTGATGTTGTCTACGAAAAACAGGCGCCGTATCGCGTCTCACTCCTCGGCGACGTCTATGAAACGATGGTGCATGGCCCGAAGCTGCTGTTGCGGACCACGCTGATCATCGAGCCGGGCAAATCGGCGTTTTCGATCGTCGACGACGTCGTCAACGTCGGCGGCACGCCGAGCGAGTTCCAGATGCTCTACCACGCGAACTTCGGTCCGCCGCTCTTGGAGTCGCAGGCGCGGTTCGTCGCGCCGGTCGCGCAGGTCACGCCGATGAACGACGTCGCCGCTCAGAGCGATCCGCATCGGTTCGGCGAATACGAGGGGCCGGTCGCCGGCTACGTCGAACAGGTTTATTGTCTGCGGCCCTATGCGGACAAAGGTGGCCAGACGCTCTGCTTTCTGCAAAACGCGGCGGGCGACCTGGCGTGTTCGTTCCGCTATTACCTGCAGAATCTGCCCTACCTGACCGTGTGGAAAAACACGGCGCACGAGCACGACGGCTATGTGACCGGCATCGAGCCGGGCACGAACTTTCCCTATAACCGCAAGCACGAGCGCGAACACGGCCGGGTCTCCCGGCTCGAGGCGGGCGCCAAGCAGTCGTTCCTGTTGATCGTCGGCCTGCACGACCAGGCAGGCGAAATCGCCAAGCTCGGCGCGGAAGTCAAGCAGATTCAAGCCGGCCGCGAGACGAAATACGATCGCGAGCCGGAAGTCGTGGACCATGACTGACGCCGCGGCGCGGGCCGACGAAGCCGGGCGGGCCGCGCTACCGGACGCCGCGCCGCCGACCGCTGAGCCGCTGGTTTGCCGGCTGCATATGTTCGTGGCCTTCGATTGGGGCGACGCGGTCGACCTGCAGCGTGCGGCCGCTTTGTTGTCGGCGGCGGCGGCCCCCCTGCCCCGGCGGCGGCGCACGCCAACGTCGATTTCGTTTCGCCCGCCGCCGCTGCGCGTGCGTTCCGCACCGGTGCCGTTGGAATTGCCCGTCGTGGGAGCCTTGTCGGCGACGGTCGAAACGGTGATTTTCGATTTCGCCGCCGTGAGCGTGGCCTTGCGCTGCGATCTGCACGCCCGCCCCGGCGACTTGCCGGCCCTGGCGGCGGCGCTGATCGACGCCGAGCCGCTGATTGCCGTGGCCCGCCGCACGGCGCGGCTGCATTTCGCCGCGATTCAGCCGGCCATCGAACGGCCCAAGTTCGGCGAACTGACCGAGGAGTATTTCGTCTTCGAGTTCGCCACGACTTCCGGCTTGCCCCAGCCCGAGGAGCTGCTGGCGCGCCACCCGGCCTGGCTGGCGGCGCTGGTCCGCCTCGAGGCGGGACCCTTGAGCGTGGAAGAAGCCGCCGAGGCGGTCCGCGTCCGGATGTCGTACAGCCCGCGCGATTTGTTCGTCTGCGATTGGTCCGCGGCCGTGCTGATCGACGACGACTGCGATGAGACGCTGCAGACGATCGAGTTCGCGAACTTGCAATTGCTCGAGTTTCGCGATTTGGACAATCACCTCGACGAGCAACTGGCCGAGTCGTACCGCACGATCGGCCCCATGGCGCGAGGATGGCTGCCGTTTTGGCGCACGCACACGCGGCAACTTCGCGGTCTGGGACGGTTGCGGCTCGAAGCCAACGACCAATTCGAACGCACCGGCAATGTCTTGAAACTCGTGGGCGATCAATACCTGGCCCGGGTGTATCGCAACCTCTCGGCCCGATTTCATCTCGACGCCTGGCAGAAGAGCATCCAGGAATCGCTTGACGTGCTCGAGGGGGCTTACCAGGTCGTCGCCGATCAGGCCGCCACCTATCGGGCCGAATTGATGGAGCTGATCATCATCGTCTTGATCTTGTTCGAGATCGTGATGACGCTCGCGCGACATTAAATCGCATACTGTCGGGGTGTTTTTTTACCCCGTTTTCCCGTTGGGCGCGGCAGTGTGCGATAATTGTCTGGGGCACGAGCACCTGAATTCCCTACCGGCGATTTCGCCATGCCACATGGCCTTGACCAGGATCCGACGCCGATGTTCCAGCACCTGGGCCTGGCCCTGGCGCTGGGGCTGCTCGTCGGGCTGCAACGCGAGCGGTCGGGAGCGAGCCTGGCGGGCTTGCGCACCTTTCCGTTGATCACCGTGCTGGGCACGTTGAGCGCCACGCTGGCCGGCATCTACGGCGGCTGGCTGATCGCCGCGGCGCTGTTGGCCGTGCTCGGGGTCATCCTCATCGGCAATCTCGGCCCTGCGCGCCAGGACGACCCGTCTTTGGGCACGACGACCGAGTTCGCCGTACTGCTGATGTTCATCGTGGGCGCTTACCTCGCGGTGGGCCCGTGGATCGTTGCCGTCGCGGTGGGTGCCGGCGTGGCCGTGCTGTTGCATCTAAAGCCGGAGCTGCACGTCCTCGCGCGGCGGTTGACGAATGAAGACTTCAAGGCGGTGATGCAGTTCGTGTTGATCACCTGCGTGGTCCTGCCGGTCGTGCCGAATCGTCCCCTGATTGAACATCTCCACGCGCTGAATCCGTACGAAGTCTGGCTGATGGTGGTGCTGATCGTGGGGATCAGCCTGGCCGGATATGTCGCCTATCGGCTGTTTGGCCAGAGTGCCGGCGTCTTGCTGGCGGGGCTCTTGGGTGGTGCGATTTCGAGCACCGCGACGACGGCCGGTTACTCCCGGCGCACGGCACGCGACCCGGACGGCACGGCCCAGGCCGCCGTGGTGATTGCGATCGCGGCCGTCACCGTGTTTGCCCGCGTGCTCGGCGAGATGGCCGTCGTTTCGTCGCGCTTGGCGTGGGCAGCGGCGTGGCCGGTCGCACTGGTCTTGGCAGCGGGTGCCGCGCCGCTGGCCGTCGGCTGGCTGCGTTTGCGGGGGACCGCGGCCCGATTGCCCGAGCAAGCCAACCCCACGGAACTGAAATCGGCGCTGGTATTCGCGGCTTTGTACGGTCTGGTCAACCTGGCCTTGGCCGCGGCCCGGGAATACCTGCACGTCGAAGGGCTGTACCTCGTGGCCATGCTTTCAGGCCTCACCGACATGGACGCGATTACGCTGTCGACGGCCCAGCTTGTCGAAGGCCAACGGCTGGAACCGGCGATCGGCTGGCGGCTCGTGCTCACGGCAGGCATCGCCAACCTGGTCTTCAAGGCGGGCATCGTCGCCACGCTTGCTCCGCGCACCCTGCTCGCGCGCGTGGCCGGCTACTTCTTGGCACCGCTCGTGGCCGCGGCCGCGCTCATCGCCCTTTGGCCCTAATTCACCGGGCAGGCGCGGTGCAGCGCCGCCTACGGCCAGCGCGCAAGACGCGCGCCCGATCAACCGGGGGGTGTGCTCAAATGTGCCAGGCAGCCTTGGCGCGATGCCCTCCATGGTCTGCGATCCGGGGTTTTTCGGGGTTTCCAGCCGCGGCATGGGGTTTGCCCGACAGCGCTTAGCGGGATTCGAAGGCTCTGTGACTGCACGATCGAGTCTCGCTCAAGGCATTCAAGGGTTCGATGGTAGGGAGCCAACCATGGAAACGCTCGTCCTGGCGACGTCCGACGTGACGGCGGCCGACTCGACCGCGAATGTCCGTACCGCCCCTGAATCATTGGTCACGGCGGCCGGTCGACTAGGGTTCTTTGGTCCGGGAGTGCGCTGCACCGAGCGCGTCGAGACGCATATCTCCTGGGTCTTCCTCACGCCCCAGTTCGCCTACAAGGCCAAGAAGCCGGTCCACTTCGAGTTCCTCGACTTCAGCACCGTCGAGGCCCGCCGGGTCATGTGCGAGACCGAGGTCCGGCTCAACCGTCGCCTGGCCCCAGAGGTCTATCTCGACGTGGTGCCGGTGACGCGCGAAGCGGGCGGACGGCTCAAGCTTGCCGGTAGCGGCCCGGTGGTTGATTGGCTTGTGAAGATGCGCCGCTTGCCCGCCGATTGCATGCTCGACGAGCTGATTCGCCGGCGTGCGCTGAAAAAGGGCGATTGCCAGCGCATCGCTGCACGGCTGGCCGCGTTTTACCAGCGCGCCGTGCCGTTGCTCGCTTTTGCCGAACAATTCCGCGGTCAGATCGAGGCCCACGTGCGGGCCAACCTGGCCGAGCTGCGCAACGTCCGTCACGAGTTGCCCGCCGACCTGGTGGCTCGCGTGCATGCAGCGCAGTTGTTGATGCTGCAAGCGGACGCCGAGCTGTTTGCCGCGCGGGTCTGCGACGGGCGAATCGTCGACGGACACGGCGACCTGCGGCCGGAGCACATTTGCGTGTTGCCGGTACCGGTCGTATTTGATTGCCTGGAGTTCAGCGCCGAGCTGCGCTGCGTCGACATCGCCGACGAGTTGAGCTTCTTGGCGATGGAGTGCGATCTGCTCGGCGCAGCCGAGGTCGGGCAATGCCTGTTTGGCGAGTACGCGCGCCTCAGCGGCGATGCACCGCCACCGCGGCTGGTGACGTTCTACAAGTCGTACCGTGCCTGTGTGCGCGCCAAGGTCGCCGCCCTGCGCGCGGCTCAACTGACCGGCGTCGAGCGCGAAGCCGCGCGGCAGCAGGCCCAGGCCTATCTGCAACTTGCCGGCCAATACACCGAGCAACTGGGCCAGCCGCCGGTGCTGATCGTTGGCGGCCTGATGGGTACGGGCAAGTCGACATTGGCGCGCGCCTTGGCCGAACAGCTCGGGCTCGCGCCGCATTCGACTGACGCCATTCGCCGCGAACAGCTCGGGGCCGAATCGAGCTCGGCGGACTACGGCGCCGGCAACTATCGGCCCGAGCTGCGCGAGGCGGTCTATCGCGAGTTGTTCCGCCGCGCGGAACGCGACTTGGAGCGCGGCTTGCCCGTGGTCCTCGACGGCACTTTTCTGACGACGGCCCTGCGCCGCGAGGCGGCCGACTTGGCGCAGCGGCACGGCGCCAGGCCGCTGTTGGTGCGGTGCGTGTGCCCGAGCGATGAGGCCGTGCGGCGGATTGCTCAGCGTGCGGCCGAGGGTAACGACGCCTCGGAGGCGCGGCCGGAGCTTTATGCCAGGCAGCGCGACGAAGAACAACCGCTGCCGTCCGGCGTCGCGGCGGCCGATGTCGACACGACGAATTGCCTGAGCGGCCAGTTGCAGGCAGTCTGGCAGCACTTGGGGGCGGTAGTGCCTTCGCGCTAGCTGTCAGGCCGCACGGTTCCAGGCGGCGATGCCGCGATCTCGTCGGCCAATTCGCGCATCATGACAACGGTGCGGGCCAGTTCTTCGACCAGCGGCGAATGGTCCGTGGCGCGCAGCGTTTCGACCAGCGTTTCGTAATACCAGAGCGTGCCTTCGCGGTGGCCGGCGAAACGTGCCCACACCAGGTCGCCGTGGCGGCGCAGATCGCTGACAATCGCCCGGGCGTTGTGCAGCTTGTCGGCCGCGGAGACCCGGCGCGCTGCCGGCGAGGCGGTGGCCAGGTGCGCGATGTAGGCTTCTTTGCGCGGCTTCCACGGAGGTTTGGGCACCGTGTCGGTATCGGTGCAGGCAGCGACGATGGCCGCGACTTCGTCGCCGAACTCGGCACGGATTCGCGCGAGCGTCGGCGGCCCACCTTGATCTTCCACGGCGTCGTGCAACAGGGCTGCGATGGCCTCGTCTTCGGTACCACCGTGCTCGAGCACGATCGCTGCGACGGCCAACAGGTGCGAGACGTAGGGCGTGTCAGTCGCCTTGCGGCGCTGCGCGAGATGGAGTCGATGGGCCAGTACCAGGGCCTGTTCGAAGCGTTCGGTCAGCATCGTGCATCGAGTCCTGCGGGCCGTCTGTGCGCGTTTTGTCGCCGCTGCCGGCCAAGAACGGCCGTCCGCGGCGTTGTTTCGCGCCGGACCTTCGGGGAAACTAGTATTGTACCCGAGTGCTCAACAATTCCATTCCACTCATTCCGGCCATGAAATGAGCGACATGCAACGATTCGTAACTCGGCGGGGAAGCTGGTTGGCCTGCGTTGGGCTGCTGGTGGCGACCAGCGCCGCCGAAGTTCAGGGGCAAGACCTGCGCGGCCCTTTCCAGCATGCACCGCGCAGCGTGCGAAGCCGGACCGTCGATCTGGATCACCTGCGGCTCGAACTCGATTTCGATTTCGTCGAGGAGCGGCTGCAGGGACTGGCGACGAATCGCTTCACGCCGTTCGAGCCCCTGGATCAGGTCGAGTTTGACATCAAGAACCTCACGATCGACCGCATCGAACTCGTGCCGTCGGGGGCCTCGGCCGATCTCAGCGATCGGCGTACGCTGCAGTTTGAAGTCCATGACGAGCGGTTGGTCGTGAAGCTCGATCGAGTTTACCAGCCGAGCGAGCAGGTCAGCGTGGCGATCGCCTATCGCGTCACGCGTCCCGAGCGCGGCATGCAGTTTGTCACTCCCGACAAACACGAGCCGCAGCAGCCGCGGATGGTCTGGACTCTCAATGAGCCCGAGGATGCCCGGTATTGGCTGCCGACGTTCGACTCGCCCAACGAGCGGCTGACCAGCGAGCTGATTGCCACGGTGCCCGAGGATTTTTTTGTGCTGTCTAACGGCGTGTTGCGCGAGAGAGGCGAGCCTCGCGACGGCCGCCGGCGCTGGCATTGGGTGCAGCAACGCTCGCACGTGCCGTACCTGATTTCGATCGTGGCGGGCCAGTTCGAGGCGCTCGACCAGACCTGGCGCGGCATCCCGGTGGTGTCGTATGTGCCGACGGGGCGCCTGGCCGACGCGCCGCGATCGTTTGCCCAGACGCCGGAGATGATGGAGCTGTTCAGCGAAAAGATCGGCTATCCGTATCCCTGGCCCAAGTACACGCAGATTTGCTGCGACGAGTTCAACGGCGGCATGGAACACACGTCGTGCACGACGTTGGCGCTCGACACGCTGCACGACGAACGGGCCGAGCTGGACGTCTCGAGCGAAGAACTCGTGGCCCACGAGCTGGCGCACCAGTGGTGGGGCGATCTGCTGACCTGCAAGGACTGGGCCGAGCTATGGCTCAACGAGAGTTTTGCCACGTACTTTGCCACGCTCTGGCAGGAGCACGACGAAGGCTGGGACGCCGCCAGCTGGTCGCGGCGCGAAGAGGCCGACGTGTATTTCCGGGAAGACGCCGACCGCTATCGGCGGCCCATCGTGACCTACCGCTACGACGCGCCGATCGTGATGTTCGACGCGCACAGCTATCCCAAGGGGGGCCGCGTGTTGCACATGCTCCGCTTCGAGCTGGGCGACGACGCCTTCTGGAAGGCGCTGCGGCACTACGCGCATACGCACGAGTACCAGGTCGTGGAGACGGCCGATCTCCGCACCGCCATCGAACAGGCGACTGGCCGGGGCCTGAATTGGTTCTTAGACCAATGGGTCGATCACGGCGGACATCCCGAGTTGACGGTCGGCTGGGACTGGGACGAAGCAACCCGCCAGGTGCGCCTGCACGTGCGCCAGACGCAGAAGGTCGACGCGCTAACCCCCTTGTTTCGCGCCACGGTCGAAGTCGAGTTGGCGACCGGTAGCGAGACGCTGATCCGCCGCATCGAGATCGATCAGGCCGAAGAGACGTTTCACTTCGAATTGCCCACGCGGCCGCGCCGCGTGGTGTTCGACCCGCGCGACTGGCTGCTGAAAAAGCTCACCGTCGAGCAGAGCCTCGACGCCTGGCTCGACCAGCTCGCCGCCGATCCGCACGTAATCCCCCGGGCCGACGCCGCAAAGGCCCTGGCCCAGTTCTCCGGCAACGACACGGTGCGTGAGGCGCTCGTCAAAGCAGCCACGAGCGACGCGTTCTGGGGCGTGCGATACGAAGCGATCGCGGCGCTGGCCAAGATTGGCGGCGACGCCGTACGGGCCCCGTTGATCCAGGTGGCCCGCGGCGACGCGCGATCGGCCGTGCGGCGCGAGGCCCTCAAGTCGCTGGCCGAGTTCCCTCACGAAGAAACCAGCGCCGCGCTGCGTGCCGCGATCGCCGAAGATCCGTCTTACTTTGCCGTGGCCGCGGCGCTCCGCTCGCTCGCGAAGGTCGACAAGGAAAAGGCCAAGGACGACTTGCTGGCCGCCTTGGAGCGCCCCAGTTATCAAGAGGTGATCCTGCAGGCCGCGGCCGAGGGCTTGGTCGAACAGGACGCCCGGGGGACCGCCGCGCGGATGATGGCCTTGCTGAAGCCACCTTCCTCGCCCCACCGGCGCATGGTGCTGATGCCGCTGTTGGCCCGGCTCGATCCGGGCAACCCGGAAGTGACGGCCGCCATCGCTGAGCAGCTCAACGACGGCCGCCGCACGGTGCGGACCGCCGCGATCCGGGCGCTGGGGATGACGGGCGACAAGCAGGCGATCGACCTGCTGCTGGCGCGCAAGCAGAAAGAGGCCTGGCTCGCACCCCGGCGGGCCATCGACGATGCCGTCGCGCAGTTGCGCAATCCGGGGCTGCCGCGCGTGATCGAACAAGTCGAAGCGCTGCGGGCCGGCAACGCCGAACTGCGAGCGCGCTTGGAAAAGCTCGAAGCGGCGGGAGCCAAATGATATGCAAACGGCAACTCGACGAGGGCCGTCTCGCGGCCGAACGACCGGCTTGATCGTGGGGGCCGCCGCCTTGCTCCTGGCGATGTTGACGCGGCCGGCCGGGGCCATCGAACACGACGTGGTCGTGTCGGTCTACCAGGGCCCCTGCCGCGACGGCGACCTGGCGGCCAACCTGCAGACGGTGCGCGAGGTGATTGCCGCGGCACGCGAACGAGGCAGTCATTTTCTCGCCTTTCCCGAAACGTTTCTCTCGGGATACGACTCGCGGGAACACGTCGAGCAGGGGACCCGGTCGCTGGATGACCCCGAGATCACCAGCCTGATTGCCGATACCCGATCGCACGAAATGGTCGTGCTCGTGGGCTTGGCGCGGCGCGATGGCGAGCGGCTGTACAACAGCGTGCTGGTCATGCAACAGGGCAAACTGTTGGGCACTTATGACAAGGTGATGCTCACCGGCGGCGATCGCGAGCCGCTGGGATTTGCGCCGGGCCAGGCGGTGCCGGTGTTCACGGCGCATGGCGTGAAATTCGCCGCGGTGATCTGCCACGACACGTCGTTCTTCTATCCGGCGCTGGCGGCGCGGCTGCAAGGTGCCGAGTTGCTGTTCACACCGCATTACAACTTTCTGCCCGCTGCGGTCGTCGACGATCATCGCCGCTGGGTGCGCAATTGCCACGTGGGACTTGCCTGCCAGTTGCGGATGGTCGTGGCCCGGAGCAATGTGGTCGTGGCCGATCGACCGGGCGTGGCCGGCTACGGCGACAGCTTCATTCTGAGCCCCCAAGGCGAACCGCTGGCCGAGGCGCGGCTGTTTCGCACCGAGTTGGTCACGGCGCGGCTGACCCCGGCGATGTTTCGCGCGCCGACCGTCTGGGGCGATCTGCAAGAAACGCCGCCGTGGCTGCTACAGGACTTGAGCCGACGGCTGGCAGAAGCTGCGGCGCCGTAGGATGGCCCCGCCTCAGAGCAGCGTTTTGAGATAGCGCAAGTCGGTGGCCGATTGTGCGACCAGTTCGGGCGTGGTCAGCCGACGGAAGCTGGTTTCGCCCTTGTACTCGCTGTGTAGCGAGACGATGCCCTGGTAGTTCAGCCGCCGCAGATAGCCGCAGAACTCGGGCAGCGGGGCCTGGCCGTCGGCCAGCGGCACATACTGCCAGCGGTAGCGCATCTGGCCCTGTGCGTCGCGCTGCTGTTCGCTCCAGCGGAAATTCTTGACGCCGACGAGCGCCAGCCAGGGCGCGAGCAAGTCGAGTCCCATTTCCCAGCCGGCCAGTCCTCCTTCGATCGTCATGTGCATCGGGTCGACGTACGCGCCCACGCGGTCGGGCGGAAAGTCGCGCAGCACCAGGTACGACTGCGCCCCGCCTGCGGCGACCAGCCGGCCCGAGTGACAGTGCACGCAGGGCAGCACGTGATAACGGGCCGCGAGCCGGATCACGCGATCGAGCCGCGCGCGGCATTCGTCGATCTGCCGGGCCAGGGTGCCGAACGGCGTGTATTCCCAGTAGCCGAGCTTGACCCGTTCGACGCCGTAATGCGCGGCGGCGGCAAAGATCGCCTCGGCGTGCGGGCTGTCGGCGTCGGTGATCGCGGTCGAGATCATCGGTATCCGCGCACCGCAACGATCGGCCGCCGCGCGGGCAGCGCTCAGGCCCAGTTCTGCATTCTCGGGCAGAACGTGACCGCCGGGACGTAGAGTCAGATCAAGCCCGTCGAAGCCGGCCTGCTGCGCTGAGCGAAAGGCATCGTCGACGCTGAGATCGGCCAGGTTATCGGTAAACAGTACGAAGTGCATGGGCGTAGTCTCGCGCCATCGCTGGGGAGTGAACTGGGACGGTATCCGCCGGCCGTCGCTAGCTGAATGTAATGCTGGCGCGAAGCGAAGCAAAACAATCCGTCCAGGCAAGCTGTTGGTGGATTAGCGGTGATGCGAATGCTAGCGCCGCGAATCTGTCGTGGCCCAGCCGTCAAGCAATAGGCGGAAACGCTCGCGCGGTCCGATCCCTCCTAGTGGCGGCGAGGGCGACGCTAGCCAATGGGTGTTCACGTCGACCGGAGAGACTCGGATTCGAGCTTTGCCTGCAGAAAGGGACAGAACCATGCAATCCGCGACATGGTTGAAGGGCTCGGCAGCGGCGAGCGTCTTGGTGGTCACCGTTTTGGCCGCGCCGGTCTGGGGCGTTGACTGGTTCGACGCGTTCAAGGCCAAGCGACCCGAGATGTTCAAGGACCCGGGCTTCGAGCGCTGGACCAAGGAGGTCGACTGGCTGGAGCGCCAGGTCGAGACGTATGGCTCCGTAGTGCCCAAGCACGTCGACCTGTGGGGCGAAGCCAGGCTGACGGCGCACCGCGTCGATTTTGAAGAGCAGATGTTCAAGGACTTATGTGCGTTCGAAGCGAAGATCAACGGCTCGATTCGGCGAGCTGATACGGCCGCGACGGCGCTGGCGTTTCAATTGGGAGCGGGCCTCGACGGTACCCCGGCTCCCTCGTCCGTCGCGGCGGAAAAACTGATCAAGGACTTTGAGCCGATCCCTCTGCCGCAGCAGAAGGAGCCTTTGCCGACGCCGACGTTGGAGCCGACGACGTTTATCCTCCAAAAGAAGCGTTATCTCGATCTGCTCAACGAGCTGCGGCGGATCAACGAAGGCGACGACGTGACCGACGCCCCGGGCTATGCCCTGTACCTGGCCCGGCTCCCGGTTTCCGTACTGCCCGGCAAGAAGACGGACAAGGGGCATGGCGCGGAGATCACGTTCACGATCAACCCGATCTTGAGCGACGAGCTGTTGCCGACGACGTTCGAGCGGTGGGTGATCAACGACGTCGCGCGGCAACTGGCGTTTCCGCTGGTCAAGCTGCTGGAAGATCCGGCAGCCATGCAGGTCTTCATCGATGTCGCCGACGGGAAAGTTTCGGCGCAGGAAATGCGCAGGGCGCGGCCCGATGCTGACTCGCGAGCGATGGACACCCCGATGGATGCCGCCACGACGGCCGAGGCCATGCTCGACGAACTACGTGGCGTGATTCCGGCCGATCAGATTGGGGCGTTTCAGCAGGGCATTGCTCAGATGAGTTTGGCGGCACAGGCCCTCGAGATCGAGAGGCTTTACAAACAGATCTTTCCCCAGGGGCCATTCAGCCTGGACGATGCGGAGCGTGTGCCTGCGCCAGTTCGCGAACAACCGGCCGATGTATACACAGAAGATCGCAACGCGAGCAATGATCGAGATGGCTACGTGTCTCGCGAATTGCAACAAACCAGCCAGCGGGTCTTTGACGCCGCCGCGCGTGGCGCAGTGGCCCGTTGGCGCGACTCACTAGCTGCGTTTCCCGATACGCAGATCCTCGACATCTACGGCCCCTCGATTATCGGGGTGCTCGCACAATCGCTGCGCGACGTGTTTGCCGAGCGCGCGGGACTCGTCCACGTCGCCGACGTGCAGGGACATTTGCGCCGAGAGCTGACTGCGGCTTACGAGTTTCTGAAGACCCAGCGGACGCTGCCCTTGTGGGCGCATTGTCGCCCAGAATTGGTCGCCGCCGTGCACGAGCGGCGCCGGCCCTTGCGTGCGAACGAGTACGAACCGTGGAAAGCGCAAGGAATATCCGAGTTAGCACGAGGATCGGACACCCCGGCCGGTCCAGAACTCTTGCTGGATCCCAGCACTCAGCTCGGGGCGCCGGCAGAAATCCATCTTTACAAGCTCCGCGGACAGTTCTTCCACGATGTCCGGCTCATTTCGCGACGGGCCAACTACACGGTTACCTCGTCGCTGGCCTGGGCGATCATCGTCGATGCGGCGCTGCTGAACCATCGCCTGCAGGAGGAAATGCAGTCTACGTCCATTGAGAAGAATTGCGGCTGCTTGCCGCCGCTCGTGTGGGGCGATTTCTATCATCCTCATCCGTCGCCCGAGGCGCGGGCCGCGTTCAACGAGTTTGTCCGGTGCCGGTGGCCGATCCAGGTGTTCACCGTCGACCCGGAGAACGACGAACAGAACATCGACGACCGGTTGGCCCGGCGACGTGAGCTGCAATTGGCCGTGTCGCTGGCCGTGGCCAGCGGCGAGATGAACGCCTCGGCCGCCGGCCGGTTCCTGCGGCGGCTCGATACCGAGATCGCGGTGATCCAGTTGAACCGCACGACCGTCGGCTTTTCGCACGGAGCCGACACCTTCGGCTGGCGGTACTATCCCCGCTTCCAGACGCCGCCATCGCCAGGCAACCTCAAGGCGTTCGCAGAAACCCTGTGCGGCGGTCCCACGACCGACCAGGACTTGCGTCAGCGCAAGCTCGAGCCGGGCATTCGCGAATGCGTGGCGATGATCGTCATGCCGTCGTTCGTGCCGTACTGCACGCTCGATTCGCGAAGCAGTTGGTTCAGCCTGACCAACCCGCGCAACAAGGAATTGACCGTCCACGAGGCGGCCGAGCTGAGCCGGACCTACCAGGCGGTCAAGCAGGTGACGCATCAGATGTGCAACCTCGAAGCGTATCGTGGCGTCGACGTCGCGGGCGTCCAGCACGTCATCGACCAATTGGAGCATCGGCTGCCGATCCAGACGCAGACCGCGCATGTGCCGTTCGAGAACACGCTGGGTGGGTTTGCCACGCTCGCCGACGGGGCCACCTCGCTGGGGCCGGAGCTCTACGGCTGGTACGGGGCGCCGGGCGTCGGCTGGCCGTCGGCCGGCACGCCGCCGAACACCCATCTGTTCCTGATCGGCGAGAATTTCAGCGTGTTACAGACCAAGGTCATCGCCGGCGGGCGCACCGTGACGTCCAAGCTCTTGAGCCGCCAGGTGATGAAGGTCGAGATTCCCGCCAACCCGAACGTATGGAGCCTGGGCAATCGCGAGTTTGTCGAGGTCCACGTGGCGACGCCGTACGGCGTGAGCAATCATCTCGAGGTCCCGATCCACCGCGAAGGCGGGAATGCCGCGCCGGCGCCTGAGTTCATCTGGAAACCGGCTCCGGCCGCCGTCGCCACGCTCACCTGGCAGATGACGCCCGGGCAGGCAAACCTGGGTTGCAAAGACCTGGTGTTCCACGACTGCCCGGCGCCGGAGGAAAAGTTCCTGATCAAAGATCTGACCGGATTTGGACGAGGCGGCACCAACGCGGCTCTGCTGATTCACTGGAGCGTGGTCAACAAGGCCGGCCAGACGCGGACGTTGTCGAACCCGCCTGCGCCCCAAGCGCTGACCGGCGGCAGCCTGTCGTATCAGGACTTCGTGATGCTGGCTCAGCGGGATATCCGCGGCAGCGATCTGCGCCAGACCGACGAACCGCAAAAGCTGGTCGGTGAGGCGATCGTCAGGCTCAACGACGGAGCGCTTTGCGTGGTGGGCGGTCCGATCGTGATCGACGTACCGTCGATTTGCACCAGCGGCTGCCCGCCAGTTGCCCCATGCAGTCCGGCGAGCGCCCGGCGCCCGGCGACGGTGCCGTTGCAGGCCAGCCGTACGAACCTGCCGGGACCACACGCGGTACGGCGCTAGACGCCATCGGGCACGGCCCAGTGGTCGGCGCGATATTGCCGGCGCACGAGGGCCGCGGCATCGTCGTCGCCGACGATTTGCTCGGCCGCAGGATCGAAGGTCAGCTGTCGCCCCAAGCGGGCAGCGATGTTACCCAAGTGGCACAGCGCGGCCGAGTAATGGCCGATCTCGATGTCGGCCTCGGGGCGCGCTCCGGACTTGATGCAATCGAGAAAATTCCGGTGGTGCGCGGGGCCCAGCCCGTCGATGCTCATCTGTTCGCGCAGCTCGTTGTTTGGCCCGAGGATCTGCCAGCCCGTGCGCTTGCCGAGGATGAGCATGCCCTTGGTGCCGTAAAAGGCGTTGCCGTTGTCGAACCCTTCCTGTTGATAGGGTGACCAGAGGCGCATTTCGTAGACGAGTTGACGTCGATGGCCGACGGCCCCGTCGCCGGGATAGTCGAAGGCGACGTACTGCGTGTCGGGAAACTGCTGGTCGTCGTCGAAGAACAGCTTGCCGCCGATCGCGGTGATCGTCGTGGGGTGCATCTCGATTCCCAGGCCCCAGCGCGCCAGGTCGAGTTCGTGTACGCCGTCGTTGCCCATGTCGCCCGTGCCGTAGACATACCACCAGTGCCAGTTGTAGTGCAGGCGGTTCGCCTGGTAAGGCAACTCGGGGGCGGGGCCCTGCCACAGGGCGTAGTCGAGCTCGGGCGGCGGCTCCGAGGGCGTCGCATGGCCAATGTCCTTGCGGCGTTGGCTGTTCCAGGCTTTGGCCACGAGCACTTCACCGATGGCCCCTTCGTGCAGCAGCTTCATGGCTCTTTGGATCGCCGGCGCGCTGCGGCTCTGCGTGCCGACCTGAACGACTCGGCCGGCGCGGCGCGAGGCCTCGATCATCAGCCGGCCTTCACGCACGTTGTGCGCGCACGGCTTTTCGACGTACACATGCTTGCCAGCCGCCAGGGCCAGCAGCGTGGCCGGACCGTGCCAATGGTCGGGCGTGGCCACGATCACAGCGTCGACGGCCGGGTCGTCGAGCACGCGCCGCAAGTCGGTGACCTGTTGCGGTGCGCGGCCGGTGATCTTGCCGATTGTGGCTGCCAGCTCTGCGGCACGCTTCGCATCGGGATCGACGACGTAGGCCAACTCGACGTCGGGCTGGCTGGCGAACGAACGCGCCAGGCCGGAGCCCTGTCCACCGCAACCGATCGACGCCAACACGAGACGCTCCGCCGGCGAAGTCGGGGCCGGCGCGGCCGCGGGCTCGGCCGCCTGGGCCGAATCGAGTTGCACGAAATGCTGTTGTGCCAAAGTCAGCGCCGAACCGGCGGCAAGCGCAGCCTGGCCCAGGAATGAGCGGCGATCGGTCGAAGTCGGCATTGCGAGTCTCGCAAAAGCTAGGGCACAAAGCGGCGATCGGTTGAAGTTGGTTATAGTTCGCAACCGGGGCCGCGGCAACGCTTTAGCGAACAGACGCCAGCGTGCCGACGACGCTAGAAACGTCGCCCAAGGACCGCTCCATGCGATGCGCCACCGGCTTTCATCCGGGGTTGGCGTGTCCTACGATCATGGGACGACTCGGACGCTACCGGGCCACGGGCGGGGCGAACTCTTCCACATCGCTGGTCGGGAATACAGGGCGTTTCCATGAGCTCGATACGATTCACTCGCCGTCGATCGGCGGCTGCAGCGCTGGCCTGGGCAGCGTCGCTCGCGGCAATCGCCGGAATTGGCGCCGCCGAGCCCGGGGAACCGCCGGCCACCTTCGCCTACGAGAATCGCCTGGTCCGCGTCGAGAACCCGCGGCCGATCCTGGCCGACTTTCCGGAGTTCTGCGAACCGGTCGTCGAGAGTGCCCGGTTCGAAGCCCCGCCGTTGGTGAACGAGGCCGGCGGCAACCTGGCCGTCCGTGCATGGCGTTTTTCGTACAACGCGCGTGGGATCATCGAGATTCCCAATCGCCTGGACGGACGCGCCACGGCGATCATCGTCGTTCATCCCTGGGGTATCGACGACGGTCAAGGCTGGAACTCGCCCGAGCCGGCCGGCGTGGCCTTCAATTGCACGCCGGAGAAGAATCGGGCCTATCACCTGCACGTGGAAAAAGTGTTGAACCCGCTGTTGGAGCGGCTGCGCGATCGCGTCGCGCTCGTGGCTTATAGTCTGCCCGGCAAAGAAGACCCGATCCGCAAGCAGATTTACCGCTCGATTCGCGGCCGACCGACCGACGCCGAGCGTGCCGCAGGCCTGGGCGAACTCGACGCGAAGCTACGCGGTTTCAAGTACCAGGCCAATCCGTTGGAAGCTCAGTTCCAACTGGCCCGTGAGCGGACCGTGGCCGACTACTTTCGCAAGTTTCCCGGCCTGGATGCGACGGCCAAATTCAACGGCGAAGGTTTTTGGGAGCTGCCGATTCCGGTGGTGAAAGGAATTCGCCAGGATCCCGACGACGTCGTGATTTACGACGGCGACGGGTATCCGCCGCTGCGCGAATTTCTCCGCGCGCAAGGCGTCCGCCACGTGCTGCTGACGGGGTATGCCACGGACATGTGCTATTGCCGCACGACGGCCGGTTACGAAAACCTCGACCCGGATTTCAACGTGTTCCTGGTGGGCGACGCATCGTGCGCCACGTTTCCGGCCAACAACACGCCGCGCTATGCGACCAACGCGGCACTGTCGTTCGCGTCGCTCGAGCACTTGATTACGCAGTGCTCGTGGATCGAGGCCGAAGCCCAAGTGGCCAACCAACGTGACGACCGGGCGGTTCAGCCGTGAACGGCCTCGACGATTTCACGCGTCGACGGTTCTTGCTGCAAAGTGGCGCCGCCGCGGCCAGTCTCGGCGCGCTGGGCGCCGTCCGGGCCCTGGCGGCAGACGCGCCGCCGTTAGCAGCCGAGGACGACTCGACGCGCGGGCGGGCGCTGGTGGCCATCACGCTCGACCTGGAAATGAGCCGCAACTTTCCCCGCTGGGAAGACACGCACTGGGACTACGAAAAGGGCAACCTCGACGAACCGACCAAGGCCTACGCGCTCGCGGCGGCCAAGCGCGTGGCCGAGTTCGGGGGGCGGATTCATTTCTTTGTCGTCGGCCGGGTGCTCGAACAGGAAAACATCGACTGGCTGCTGGAGTTGAAACGCGCAGGGCACCCGCTGGGCAACCATACTTACGATCACGTCAACGTCACGGCCACGACGGCCGACCAGGTGCAGTTTCGCTTTCAGCGCGCCCCTTGGCTGGTCGCGGGACGGCCGCCGCAAGAGATCATCGCCGAGAACGTGCGCCTCTGCGCTGCGGCGATGAAATCGCGACTCGACGTTGTGCCGGCGGGGTTTCGCACGCCGGGCGGCTTTCATGCCGCCCTGACCGAGCAGCCCGCCGTGCAGGCGATGCTGCTCGAGCAGGGTTACCCATGGGTGAGCAGCCAGTACGTGGCGCACGACATGCCGGCCGCGGGCGAGAGACCCGGCGCCGCGGCCTATGCGTCGATCGAGGCGGCGCAGGCCCGGTCTCAGCCGTTTGTCTACGACAGCGGCCTCGTCGAGGTGCCGATGAGCCCGGTGAGCGACGTCACGGCATTCCGCGCGGGGCGCTGGACCCTTGACGAGTTTCTCTTGGGCATCAGCCGCGGGCTGGCGTGGTGCCTGGAGCACGGTGCGGTCTACGACTTTCTCGCGCACCCGTCGTGCCTGTGCGTCGCCGATCCGCAGATGAAGGCGATCGACTTCATCTGCCGCGCGACTCAAGCGGCCGGCGACCGGGCACAATTCGCCGATCTCGAGCTGCTTGCGCGGCGCGGCCTGGCCAACGGTCGGCGGACTGCCTAGTTGCTCGCGACTGCTGGACCGACGTAGATCGGGTTCGACAGGATCCAGATGCGCGGCTCGGCGGCGATCTTGAGCCAGACCTCGACGCGATACACGCCCGGCTCGGTGACTTCGAAGTCGAGTTTCCGGCCGTCCTGTTCGAGGACGACTTCACCGTTGCGCAACAGCTTGATGCGGTCGCCCAGGGGAGCCTCGGCCGCGAGGCGCAGGCCTTCGCCCGCGGCAACCTGGCTGCCCATCAGCCAGTGCTGATCGCCGCGCGTGGCCTGATAGACGAAGCCGGTCGGATCGGCGATCCAGTCGAAGCCCACGTAGCAGCGGCCGCTCTTCAAGGCATCCCAGACGGCCGCCTGCGACAGTTCGGGCATGAGCAAGTGCGTGCTCACGTGATGGTAGCTGCGCTCGTAGGGGTCCAGGTCGACTTCAAAGACTTTTGTCCCCGGCGGCTTGCCTGCGACAAGCCCCTTGACGATGCCGACCTTTTGCGGGTCGATGCGGGCGACCACGGCGCCCAGCGCATCGCTGAGCACGAGCTGGCCATCGTCACCCACCACGCCGCGATAGGCCTGGTTGTGATGCGAATCGTTGCCGGCCACGCCCGTGTGCGGGTACTTCTGGCACCAGCGGTCCCACGCGGCGAGGTAGTCGCTGGGGTAGTCCTGGATTGCGCCGAACACCTCCTGCGGATACTTTTCCAGCGCCGCCACGAGGCTGAACATACCCAGTGGCCCCTTGAGCGCGGCTGTGAACCGCTTCTCCTCCATGAAGTCGGCGTGGGTGTTGTAGATTTCGTTGCCGGTCAGATGGTCGAGTTCCCAATCGAGACGCTCTTCCAGGTGGCAGACGAAAATCAGTCCGTCGTCGCGCCGCACGAGATCGACGAAGTCCTGGCTCGACTCGGCGGGTTCGCGCTGCACGCTGCGCGTCGGATAGGCGAGAAAGCCGCGCGTTTCGGCGCCGGGAACAATCAGCAAGCCATCGTCGAATCCCCGGTGACCGTCGGTGAAATAGTCGTAGTGGTCGGCCGGATGCTCGCTGAACAGGATCACCTGCACGCCCACTTTCTTGGCCGCGGCGCGGATCTCATCGAGCGGGGCGCGGCTGTCGTGCGACAGCAGAGAATGGGAATGCAGGATGGCGCGAAAGTCCTGCAGGCCGCTCGCCAGGCTCACCGGCTCGCGCCGTGACGCGAGCGCTGCGATCGTTTCATGCGTCACGCGCAACTTTTCCAGCGACAGGCGCTGCAAGGCGTCGGCCGTCGCGACCGACGAGCAAACTGCAACGGCTGCCAATGTCAGCACCACACAACAAGCACGGATCATGGAACAACCCAGGATTTCTATTGCCAGCGAAACAGCCGCAAGGCCAGCCAGAAGCAACCGACCATCCAGCCCGCAAGCACCGCCATCTCCGGCACCAGGCCAGCGAGCGAGGTGCCTTCGATCATCACGGCCCGCAGCCCATCGGCCAGGGCCGTCAGCGGCAGCAGGCGAATCGCGGCGTGGGTGGCCTCGGGAAATCGCTCGTAGGAAAAAAACGCCCCGCACAACAGCCACATCGGCATCATGGCTAGATTAAGCAGGCCCGAGGCGGTTTCCAACGTCTTGGCCCGGCTCGCGACCAGCAACCCGAGCCCGGCGAAGGCAAAATCGCCCAACAGCACGAACACGACGACGGCGCCCCAACTGCCGACGTTGCGCACACCGAAGACGAGATAGGCGAACAGCAACAGCAATCCGACCTCGGTCAGATTGAAGAAAAAGCGGCTGAACATCAGCGAGAGCAGGAAGTGCGATTTGCGCATGGGCGTGGTCACAAAGCGCTTGAGCAAGTGCCGCACGCGCATATCGACCACCAGGAACCCGACGCCCCAGAGCCCCCCGCCCATGAGGTTCAAGCCGATCAGTCCGGGAATCAGGTAGTCGATGTACCGGCTGCCCGTCTCGGTGAATTCGCGGTCGGTCGTGGCGATGGCGTCGGCCCGACCGGCGATGCGCTGCAGATGCTCGTCGACTGCGGCCCGGGCCGCGAGGCCCTCGGGGCGCGTGGGATCGTAAACGTACTCCAAGGCATCCGACGCCAGGGGCGCAGCGGACGCCGCGCCGGCCGCGGGCACGATCACCAGCGACGTGCGGCCGCTTCGCAGGCGGCGGCGGGCCTCGTCGGTGCTCGAGATGCGGGCTTTGAACACCGTGTTCGGCGTTACGCCCTCGGGGCTGGGTTGGCCCGTTTCGGCCGCGCCGGTGTCGAGAGCCTCAAGCACGCGGGCCGCGGCGGGCGCCTGTTGAACGTCGACCACGATCGTCTGCTGAGGCCGGTTACGAAAGGCAATGCCCAACGCCATCGCCATCAGCAGCGGGAACCCATAGACCCAGAAGATGGCCTCCGGCTCGCGGTAAAACTCTCGCACCCTCGACAACACCAATTGCCGCAGCGGGTGCGGACCGTCGGCCGTGGGCTCGGGCAGTCGCAGGGGCGGCGTTTCGGCGGCCGCAACATCGTGCCCGAGGCGCTCCAATTGCATCATGCTGCCGCCTCCGCCTCGGACAAATGCCGGCCCGTGAGCTTGACGAACACATCCTCGAGGCTGGCATGGCGCGTGACCAGGCTGCCCAGCGCGAGGCCGCGCGCCGCGAGCCGGCCGACCAATTCGGTCAGCACGATGTGCGGTTCGGCGACGGTGAGGCAGATACGCTCGTCTTCCTCACGCGCCGCACGCAAGCCGGGTAAATCGGCGAGCAGGCCCTGGGACAGGGCTTTGGCCGCCTCTTGGACGAGCGTGAATTCAATCACGTGTTCGCCGCCCAGTTGATCGATCAGGTCGCGCGGGCTGCCGCAGGCGATGATCCTGCCGTGATCGACGATGGCCACGCGGTCGCAAAGTTTCTCGGCCTCGTCCATGTAATGGGTGGTCAGCAGGATGGTGCGGCCGCTGGCCCGGAACTGGCGGATGATGTCCCACAGTTGCCGGCGCGATTGCGGGTCGAGGCCGGTGGTCGGTTCATCAAGGAACAACAGCTCCGGCGCACCGATCAGGGCACAGGCCACGGCCAACCGCTGTTTTTGACCCCCGGACAACTTCTTGACCCAGGCGGCGGATTTTTCTTCGAGCGACACCAGCCGCAACACGGCCTCGGGTGGCAGCCCCCGGCGATAGAAGCTGCGAAACAACAGCAACGTTTCGGCGACGGTGAGTTTTTCGGGCAGCCGGGTTTCTTGCAGCGAAATGCCGATGCGCTCGCGGATCGCGTCGTCGTCGGCGCCCCAGCGACGGCCGAGAATCTCGACCGCGCCGCGCGTCGCGGGCAGCAGGCCTTCGAGAATCTCGATGGTCGTCGTCTTGCCGGCGCCGTTCGGACCGAGCAGGCCGAAACATTCGCCTTCGTCCACGGTCAAATCGATGCCGTTGACGGCGTCGACCGGCGGGCGGCCGGGATACCGCTTGAAGAGCTGCTGGCAGCAAATGGCGTGAGGCACGCGCGACTCGTGGCGATGGCGAATGCTGGCGGGGCCGCGCGCTACCCGGGGCAACTCGACGCGGAACACCTCTTCGTTATACGGACCCGCGCTGGACCGCAGCAAGCTGGTGCGCAACGGCAACTGCGATAAGCTGTTCGTGGTGCCGCGCAGGCGCCGCGCTGGTCGGTCAACCCGCCCGGAGGATGTCGACATTGATCGAGGTCGCTGATTTCTCGAAGGCCTATGCGAACCATCTGGCCGTCGACGGCCTGAGCTTTCGCGTCGAAGCGGGGCAAATCCTGGGGCTTCTGGGGCCCAACGGGGCGGGCAAGACGACGACCTTGCGCGCGATCGCCGGCATCATCCCACCGACGCGCGGGCGGATTGCGGTCGCCGGGCACGATGTGACGCAGGACGCCACCGAGGCCAAACGCCAGTTGGCCTACGTGCCTGACGATCCGGCACTGTTTGACGCTTTGACCGTGTGGGAGCATTTGCGCTTCATCGCCGCGGCATACCGGGTCGACCATTTCGAACCACAGGCCGAAGCGCTGTTGACCCAGTTCGAGTTGCAGGAGAAGCGCGATGTGCTGGCCCAGGAATTGTCGCGCGGCATGCGGCAAAAGGTGGCCATCTGCTGCGCCTATCTGCATCGGCCGCAAGCCTTGTTGCTCGACGAGCCGTTGACGGGCCTCGATCCGCGGGGGATCCGCCGGTTGAAGGAGTCGATCGTACAACTTGCGCGCGACGGCGCGGCCGTGATCATGAGCTCGCACCTGCTGTCGATGGTCGAAGATCTCTGCTCGCACCTGCTGATCCTCCACCGGGGGCACCGGCTGTTCTGCGGAGAGTTGTCCGAGGCGCGGCAAGCGTTTGCCGGCAGCGCGCACGATTCGTCGCTCGAAGAAGTGTTCTTTCGAGCGACCGAAGGCACACCGGAGGCGCCCCCGGCGGGCGCCGTCGCGAGCCCGGCCGTCGATCTGTCGCAGCCCGGGGGCAGCTAATGCCGCGCGCGCTGTGGTTCTTGATGCACCTGCAGGCCAAGGCACTGCTGCGGCGGCTGCTGCGTCGCACGCGCTCGGTGCGCGGACTGGTGTTCTTCGTGCTCGGGGTGTTGGTCCTGGGCTCGCAACTGCTGTTCGGTCTGGGGCTGTATCTGCGGCAAACCCGCCCCCCTGAGGAGTTTCTCGGCTGGGGGCCGGTGGCGTTTTTCTTGCTCACACTTACAGCCTTGCTCGGCAGCGGCGAAGGTTCGCTGGCATTCCGGCCCGCGGAAGTGGACCTGCTGTTTCCGGCGCCCTTCACGCGCCGGCAGTTGCTCATCTATAAGCTGGTGGGGCGGTGGTTCGGGGCATTGTTTTCCGCGTTTTTCTTTTGCATCTGGCTGATGCGCTACCGCCACGATGCCTGGTTCGTGCTGGCCGGCGCATGGCTCGCCATCTATGGCGTGCAGCTGTTACCCGTCGGCCTGACGCTGTGTGCGCAACGCCTGGCAGCGGTGACGACTCTGCGGCGCAACGTGCTGATCGCGGTCCTGGTGTTGGCGGGCACGGCCGCGCTTCTGGCCTGGCGCCAATCGCTCACCGGTGACCCGGCAGACTACTGGCAGCAGCTCCGCGCATCGCTGCCTGCCCGCGTGCTGTTGGCGCCCTTTACGGTGTTTGCACACGTGATCGTGGCGCGCGATTGGGGGGAGTTTTGCGGATGGGCAGCGCTGGGATTGGCCATCGACGGGTTGCTCGTCGCCGGCATCCTCTGGCTCGATGCCAACTATTACGAGGCGGCCATTCATGCGAGCCAGCGAATGCAAAAGCGGATCGAGATGGTCCGCCGCGGCGGCGGGCTGATCGTCCGCGGCGAAAGAGCCGCGGCGCGGCGCCTGCCGATGCTGCCATGGCTGGCCGGGGCGGGGCCTATCGCTTGGCGCCAAGCGACCACGCTGGTGCGGACCAATTGGTGGTTGTTCCTTGTAATCGTGGGCATCGGCGCCGCGCCGGGATTAGTGCCCTTGTTGAGCAAACCGGACCGCTTCTCCAGCGACTTGCTGTTGGGCATCGCGCCGCTGTCGATCGGCTATCTGACGTTGATGCTGATCTGGACGCTGCGGTGTGACTTTCGCAGCGAGATGGCGCGCATGGACTGGCTGAAACTACTGCCGCTGCGCCCCTGGGCGATCGCCGCGGGCGAGTTGCTCGTGCCCTGCGCGCTGACCACGGCCTTGCAAACCTTCGCGTGGGCGGCCGTTTGCATCTACGCCGGCCGGCCGCAATGGATCTTTGCGGTGCCCGTCGTGGCGGCGCCGGTGAACGTGATTCTGTTTGGGCTCGAGAATGCGATGTTCTTATTGTTTCCGCCCCAGACCATGCTGGGCCAGCCGATGGACTTTCAGAATTTCGGCCGCCACCTGGTGCTGGGCGTGACTAAGACGTTTGCCTGGATGATCATCGGCCTGATCGTGGGCGGGCCCGCGGCGGGAGTGATGCTGTTGACCGACTCGCCGGCCGCGGCCGTGTTGGTGGCCAGCGCGCTGGCCGTGACGGTTGCCGTGCCGATGGTCGCCGCAGTCAGTTGGGCCTTCACGCGATTCGATATCACCCGCGATTTGCCGCAGATGTAGGCGGGTTGCACGGGCCGCCGGTCTCTTGGCGAGCAGCTAGCACGCACGTGGTTGCCAGCACGTTCGACGCTGTCGTCAAGCGTTTTCTCGCGAGCGGCCTTGCTCGATCGCTCATCGTTCGGCTACTTTCCCCCTCGCTTTTCTTCCGGCAGCGGCGTTCCCGGGCTGCCGCGCGCGCCTGCGCTGCGATATCGAGTTGAGGTCAGGATGGGCAAGTCCAGCTTGGGGCCGTGGTGCGTCTGGTGGTCGATGGCCTTCGCCGCATGGGGATCCGGCCTGGCCCCCAACAGCACGGCGCTTGGTCAGTATGCTCAGCCGGTGCCCACGCTGTCGGCGCCGCAATCCGCTCCGCGCGCGACCGCGCCGCTGTATCCTGCGCAGCAACCGTTGAATTACGCGCCGGCCTATCCGGCGCAGGCCTACTTGCCTCAGGCGCCACCGGCATATCCTCCCTTGGCCGCGCCCGTGGCAACGGTACCGCTCAATCCGGGCTTTTCGGCGCCTCCGCCAACGTCGCAAACACCGGTGCCCACGCCTCCGCCTGCGGCGCCGCTCTTACCGCCCACGCCGACCAGCATCTCGCTCCCCTCGACCGATGCCCAGCCGGAGTTGTTGGCGCCGGCCGGGACGATACCTCCGAGCGCGCCCGAGGCCGTTGCCGCGCCTCCCGGCGAGTCGGCGCCGACGGCCGACGACGACCAGCCGGCCGCCACGGTGATCGTCGAGCCCATCCCCGAGGCGCCGCCCAAGCTGTGGAGCGGGCGCATCGAGGCCGGCATCAACGGAGCCGACGGGAATACGCAATTGTTCAGCAGCCGATTTGGCACGAAGCTGGCGCGCGAAACGCCGCAGGACAAGTTCAAGTTCGACCTGCTCTACGGTCGCAGTGAGAACTTCGGCAAGCTGACCGAGAACAAGGCGATCCTGGAAGTCAATCAGGACTGGAACATTTCCGATTCACCCTATGCCTGGTTCGTGAACTCGATGACGGAATACGACGAGTTCCGCAACTTCGACGTGCGCCTCACGCTTCATAGCGGCTTGACCTATCACGCCTACAAGGGCGACCAGGGTTTTCTCGACCTTCGGGCCGGTGCCGGTACGGCGCGCGAAATTGGCAGTCCCGACAATGAGTTCGTTCCTGAATCGAAGCTGGGGTTCGACCTGGAATACAAGCTCACGCCGCGACAGAAGATCACCGGCTCGAGCGACGCGTTTGTCGACGTGACCGATATCAGCCACGTCCGCGTCAACAGTCGCGCCGGCTATGCGATCGCGCTCGACACGGCGCGGAATCTGAACCTGGAGTTCGGCCTGCTCGATCGCTACGACAGCACGCCGAACGGCGCGAAGCCCAACGACATCGACTATAACGTCTTGTTGTTCTGGGGCTTCTAGCGCTCCAGGTCGACCATCGCAGCCAGCAGCACGACACCTACACCGAAACGGCGGCCTCGTCGCGCTGGCCAATCTCGGCCCACCACTGCCGGGCCCGTTCCTCGGACCAGCCATCGGCCAGCTCGCAGGCGGCCAGGGCTGCCTTGAGATCCTGTGCCGAGGCGTAGCGCCGCGTGGGGTCCTTGGCCAGGCACCGCAGCACGACCTGTTCGAGATCGGTCGGGATGCCCGGCCGGACCATCGACGGCGGTACGACCGGATCGCGTGCATGCGCAATGATCACGTCGACCGCCTTGGGGCCTTCGAACGGCGGCCGCCCGGTGAGCATGAAATACGCCACCGCGCCTAGGCTGTAGATGTCGGTGCGCGCATCGGGATCCAAGCCGCGGGCCTGCTCGGGGGCCATGTAGAGCGGCGAACCGTTGACCGAACCCTCGGTCGTCAGCTCGAGATCCTCGTGCTGGGTGAGGTCCTTGTCCTTGACGAGACCGAAATCGAGCAGCTTGGCCACGTCGAACACGCCGCCGCGCTGCGCCGCGAACAGGTTCCCCGGCTTGATGTCGCGATGGACCAGCTGCGCCGCGTGCGCCTCGGACAACGCATCGCACGTTTGCCGCAGCAGATGGATGGTCCGCTCGGGCGGGAGCGGTCCGAACCGCCGCACCAGGTCGTGGATGCTCAGGCCGGGCAGGTATTCCATGACGTAGTAGAACGTGCCGTCGTCGGCGCGGCCGTAATCGAAGATCTCGACCGAGTTCCAGTGCGAGAGCTTGGCCGTGGCGCGGACCTCGCGTTCGAACCGGGCCAGGGCCCTTGGGTCGGCGGCACGGCCGGGACGAATGAGCTTGATAGCGCACGGCCGCTTGAGCAATTGATGCTCGGCCAGGTAGACCTCGCCCATCCCGCCGACGCCCAACAGCGCGCGCAACTTGTACTGGCCCAACTGCCGCGCGGCATAGGCCTCGCGGCGCAAGCTGTGGATCGTGTGCGTGCCGTAGATGGCCATCAGCGCGGTGGTCGACAGGTAGATCGCGACCGCCGACAGGCTGAGCGCCGGAATCGTGGCCGCGACCGTCGGATCGCTCCACCGCGCGACCTGCAGGATAGCCAGCGGCAAGAGCGCCATCGGCACCACCACCATCGCGGCGCGCCGCCAGTTGTTCGGAATGAACATGCCGTAGACCATGATCAGGCACAGCCACGGCGTGGCCAACTCTGAGACGGCCGCGATCAGCCCGATGTGATCGTTGACCTGCGCGCACACGCGAATCCGCATCTCGCCCATGACGACGAAGTACAGCGCCGGCAGGCCGAAGATGGCCGTTTCGAACAGCCGCAGCATCCACGGAGCCAGGCATAGTCGGCTCCACAGCAACGCCGCGCAGAGCCCTTCGACGAGCACGAAGGCCACGTGCAGCGCGTTCAAGACCGCCTGGCGATGGCCGTGCACGCTCAGTTGGGTCGTCGCCTGGGCATAAAACACCCAGATCAGAAAGGCGCCCGAGCCGATGAACAGCACCAGCGCCGCGGCCCGCAGCCGGGTTCGCAACAAGGCGACCGTTTCGGCCGACATGCCGGTGCCCGTCGAGTCACCCCAGGGGCAAATGCGTGGGGCCGGCCGTGAACCGGGTGAATCGATTTCGAGAGTTACCTCGTCAGCGGCCAGAATCTGCGGACGCAAACCCGGCGGTCGTCCGGTGTGGGTGCCGGACGAACCGTCGTCGGTCCGTGTGTCGAAAGGCTCCATCATTGGGCCGTACTTTCGCTGGACGACTGCCAGGTGGGAGGCTGCCATACCTGGCGGCCACCGGCGGGAACCAGTCTTTGCGCTCCTTACCGCGTACTTCTACTTCGTTGGCTGGCTTGGATTCTTGGCGTTATACGCCACCATTCGGGACTAGGTTCGCCAAGAATCGGGGCGGCAACCGCCTGGCCAACGCTTCATCAGAGACGCGCCGCGCGATGCAGGTTCGCGGCTGCCAAGGGTTTGGAGCCGACGAGGCTTGGTTTATCATTTGGCATCCGGGGGGCGGGATTTCTGCCGTTCGGTTGGCAACGAGCGCGGTCGCTCGCTGTTTCGGAAAAAATCTCCGAGAAAACGTTGGGCGCCATGAAACGGACCGGCCTGTATTTCCAAGATCGGCTCGGCGCAATCGTGGCGATTGTCGCACTTGCGATTTCCATGGCCCCGGCCCGGGCCGCCGATCCGCCCGCGGCGCATCGAGTGCTGCTCCTGGGCGGCAGTTCCGGCAGCCACCGCCCGGCCGAGATGGTTCGCTTGCTGGCGCCGGCCTTGGTCGGGCGAAACATCGCGGTGACCTACACCGAACAGGTCGACGACTTCAACGCAGAGAACCTCAACCGTTACGACTGCGTGGCAATCTACAAGGACGACGGGCAATTGCCCGAGGCGGCCGAGGCGGCGCTGACTGCGTACGTCGAGGGCGGTCACGGCCTGGTGGCGATTCACTGCGCGTCGCATGCCTTTCGCAACAGCCCGCGCTACGGTGCATTGGTCGGCGGACGCTTCGCGAGTCACGGTCGCGAAACCTTTCGAGCACGGATTCTCGACGCCCAGCATCCAGCGATGCGCGAGGTCCGCAGTTTCGAGACCGACGACGAAACCTACGTTCATAACGAGCTGGTCAACGACCTGCGCGTGCTGATGGGCCGCGAGGATGCAGGGCGCTACGAGCCGTATGCATGGGTACGCGAACAAGGGCGCGGGCGTGTTTACTACACTGCCCTGGGCCACGACGAACAGACCTGGGCGCAGCCGGGGTTTCATGGCCTGATCGAACAAGCCGTCCGCTGGGCGGCCGGCGAACTATCGGACGATGCGCCGGCGAACCCGGTGGTCGACGACCGGCCCGGCCCTCTGGCCCCGGTCGATTCGATGCGGCACATGCACCTGCACGAAGGGTTTCACGTCGAGTTGTTCGCCGCCGAGCCGGAGATCGTCAAGCCGTTGACGACGACCTTCGACGAGCGGGGGCGCTTGTGGGTCGTCGAGAGCGTCGATTATCCGAACGACGTGTTCGAGCCCTACGCGGGCCACGACCGCATCAAGATCTGCGAAGACACCGACGGTGATGGACGGGCCGACCGCTTCACGGTGTTTGCTGACCGGCTCAATATCCCGACCAGCATCCAAGTGGTCCACGGCGGGGCCCTCGTCGCGCTCGCGCCGCACATCGTCTATTTTCAAGATACCGACGGCGACGACGTCGCCGACCGACATACCGAGATCATCACCGGTTTCGGAAAATTCGACACGCACGCCGTTCACAGCAACTTTCAGTGGGGGCCCGACAATTGGATTTGGGCCACGGTCGGCTATAGCGGTGGGCGGATCGGCGACGCGGAGCCGTTCAAGCAGTCGCTCCTGCGGTTTCGGACCGACGGCACGGCGCTGGAGATCCTGACGCCGACGAGCAACAACACCTGGGGATTAGGCTTCGATGCCCGGGGGATTCCCTTCGCCTCGACGGCCAACAACCAACATGCGGTGCACCTGGCGATCCCGAATCGCTATCTCGAACGCGTCCGCGGCCTGAAGGCGATCGGCAGCGCGGGCATCGAGGACCACAAGCAGTTTCATCACATCGGCAGCGACCTGCGGCAGGTCGATTTTCACGGCGGCTACACGGCGGCGGCCGGTTTCACCTGGCTGACGAGCGACAGCGTCCCGGAACATCTCCGCAATCGCGCGGCGCTGGTGTGCGAACCGACCGGGCACCTGGTGCACATCGATTTTGTCGTGCCCCACGGCGCCGGCTTCGTGGCTCGCGACGGGTTCAATCTGCTGGCGAGCGATGATCCGTGGACGGCGCCCATCGAAACGCACCTGGGCCCCGACGGCGCGATCTGGATGGTCGACTGGTACAACTACATCGTGCGCCACAACCCGACGCCGGTGGGTTTCGAAACGGGACCAGGCAACGCGTACATCACGCCCGAGCGCGACAAGGCGCACGGCCGCATCTATCGGCTGGTGCCCGACGGTGCTTCCCCGATCACCACGCCGCGCCTGGCCGAGGCCGACGAAACGGAACTCGTCGCGGCGTTGGCCCACGGCAACTCCTGGGTCCGCCAGCAGGCCCGGCGGTTGCTCGTCGAACGTGGTCGACGCGATGCGGCGGAGAGCGATCGCGTCGGCGAGCAGCTCCTGCGGGTGGCCGCGACCGAGTTGATCCCGGCCGTGCAGGTGATCGAGTCGCTCTGGGCGATCGACGGACTCGACAGATTCGATCTGAGCGCGGCTTATCGGCGTTTGGACCAGGCGAGCCAGCACTCGGTCGCGGCGTTGATCGACCATGACGACGCCGGTGTGCGCCGCGCGGCGGTGAACTGTCTGGGTAGGCGCATCGAAGGCGTGTTCGCCGGTCGCCTGGCCGCGCTGCCCGTGCAGGATGCCGACGCGCAGGTTCGCCTGGCGGCCTTGCTGGCTTTGGCCGATCATCCGCAGCCTGGATCGGGCGCCGCGATCGTCGCCGTGCTGGCCGACGCGAACAGCGCCCAGGACCACTGGTTGGCCTTGGCCGCAACCAGTGCGGCGGCGATGCAGCCGGAAGAATTTCTCATTGCGGCGCTGGCGCGGCAGCTCGAACCGGAGGCCTGCCAGGTCGTGCGCAAAGTCGCCGAGCATGCGGCCCGGCAAACGTTCGACGCGGCCACGGCGCGCCGCATCATCGCGGCGGCGAAGGATGCCCCGGCAGCGGTCGGCGAAGCCGTTTGGTCGGGCCTGGCCGCCGGTTGGCCGGAGTCTGCCGAGCTTTCGCTGTCAGATGAAGAACAGCAGGCGTTGGCCGAGATCTACGCACGGGCCTCGACCGCAGGCCAGTTGGCGCTCTCGGAACTCGCCGGTCCCTGGAAGCTGGGAGATCGTTTCCGGCAGGCCGCCCTGCGGATGCGCGACGTGGGTCTGACGGAACTGGCCGCCGCCGAAACAACGCTCGAGCGCCGCTTGGAACTCGTCGCTCAATTGGGCCGGATGAGTACCGGGGTGGACGACGCCGATCTCGAGGCGCTGGCAGCGCTCTTGGATCGGGTCGGCCCGCAATCGCCGCCCGAGTTGACCAAGGCGGTGTTCGACGCCCTGGCCGACGCGCGACATTCGGGCCTGGGCAAGCTCGTGGCCCAGCGCTGGTCGCATTGGACGCCCGCGGCGCGCGGGGCGGCTGTGAGCCTGCTGCTGCGGCGCTCGGCCTGGACCTCGGCGCTGCTCGATGCAATCGACGAGCGCTCGATCGATCCCGGCGACCTGACGCTCGATCTGGTGCAACAATTGACCAGCCATCCGAATGCCAAGCTGGCCCAGCGCGCCAAGGCTCTGCTGGCCGAACGCGGCGCCAGCGACGCCAACCGCGAGGCCATTCTGCAGGCCTTGTTGCCGTTGGCCGAACGGTCGGGCGACGCCGCGCGCGGCCGCGCGGTGTTCGAGCAGAACTGCGCGAAGTGTCATCGCCTGGGCGCGCTGGGCCAGGCCGTCGGTCCCGATCTGACCGGCATCGCCGTACGGACCAAGGCCGCGATCCTCACCGAAATCCTCGATCCGAATCGGTCGGTCGAGGGCAACTTCCGTCAATACACGGTGACCACGAGCGACGGCCAGGTGTTCTCGGGGTTGCTGCTGAGCGAGACGCGAACGGCGGTCGAGTTGCTCGACAGCCAAGCACAACGGCATGCCATCTTGCGCGAGGACATCGACGAGCTGCTCGGGTCGGCGCGAAGCGTGATGCCCGAGGGATTCGAAAAGCTGCCCCCCGACGATCTGGTTTCACTGTTGGAGTTCCTCGGCCAACGCGGCGAATATGTCCCGCTGTCGCTGGCCAAGGCCGCGACGATCGTGTCGACGCAAGGCATGTTCTACAGCCGCGAGGCCACGGTCGAGCGGCTGGTGTTCGACGCCTGGGGACCGCAAACCTTTGCGGGCGTGCCGTTTCAACTGCTCGATCCGCGCGGCGGCACTGCGCGAAATGCCATCGTGTTGCAAGGCAAGCAGGGACCGGTGAGCGCGACGCTGCCGCGTAGCGCCACGGTCGAATGCGGCTTGCCGGCCAAGGCGGTGCATCTGCTCGGGGGCGTGGCCGGCTGGGCGTGGCCGCTGGGCCAGAAGAGCAGTGTCTCGCTCGTCGTGCGGCTGCAATACGCCGACGGAGAAATTGAAGACCACGCGCTGCGCAACGGCGAGCATATTGCCGACTACATCCGCCACGTCGACGTGCCAGGCTCGCAGTTGGCGTTCTTGTTGCACGAACGGCAACTGCGCTATTTGAGCATCGTCCCACGGCGCACGGCAAAGATCGCTCAAATCGAATTCGTCAAAGGCGACGACGATACGGCTCCGATCGTCATGGCCGTAACCGTGCAGACACCGACCGGGAACTCGCCCGAATAGCCCGCCGGCGCGTGCGCTAGGGCAGCGTGGCGATCCAGCGGACGAAATCGGCATCGATCGGCTGCCAGCGATCCTCGCCGAGCACGCGTTGTAGCGTGGCGGCGCCATGCGGATCGCTGCGGTGATGAGCGCGAAATTCGCGATAGAATTCGCCGAGCAATCCGCGCTGCTGCAAATACAGGCACAAGTAGCGCGCCTGGGCATAGTTGATCGCTTCGAGCCCGCCGCGGAAGTCGTCGGCCTCGAGCAACTCGCCCAGCGAACGCAATTCGCCGGCGGCGATCGCGCGCCGCAGCACCAGCAGACGCCAGTTGACGAGGCCTTCGATCGCCTCGTCGCGAGCGACGATCCGCGACTGCTCGTGCAGTGAAGCCAACCCTTCGTTGAACCATTCCGGCACGCCGGGAAAGTCCCAGGCCAGCAGCGCGTGCGTCAGCTCATGCAGCAGTGTTCCGCCCCCCGTCGAGATGTTCATCACCAGCGTGCGCGACGCCGGGCGGTAGTAACCGAATACCGAGATTCCCTCGTCGCCGAACAGCGCGCGGGCGTAATGTTCGTAGCTGTCCTCGCTGCTGAACAGCAGCATCGTGATCGGCTCCTCAGGCGGCGCGTCGAAGTAAGCATGATGCATCGCCGTGGTCGCCGGCTCGACCGTTTGGGTGTACCACGCTTCGAGCTGCGCCAAGCTCAAGTCTCCGCCCAGCACGTAAGGCGCGCGCACGAACACATGTCCGTCCTCGCCCAATTGCCGCGCCAGGCGCGCACCGGTCTGTGCGCAGGCGCGTGCTAATTGCCGCTGATCGACCGCGAGCGCACCGTCGAGATGCGCGTGCCGCGACGACGCGGCGACTGCGCCAGCGCTCAACACGGTGTTGGTGGTCGGCGCCGCGGCGGCCTGGGAACGCACATAGCGCGAGACCAGCAGCGAACTGCTCACGATTGGCAGCGGTGCCAGGACGAGCAACCAGGTGCGCCAGCGCGACACGACCGACCCCGAGCGAAGAGAAGACGAGGGAAAAGATCCGCGCCAAACGGAAGCGGCGCAACCTCGTCAGTCTACCCGCGGAGTGCCGTGGTCTGCGAGCGGTACCGGGCACGCGAATCGTGGGTGTCTGCTCAACGCAGGTCGGGTCGTACCGGCTGCGTGATCGCGCGGGGCCAATGCTGCCGGTGTGCCTAGCGCCGCATCTGCGGACCGAGGCGCGCCGAGGGCGGCTCGAGCTCGTCGGCCGGCGAAGGGGCCGAGGGCCGGGCATTCGGCATGTTGTCACCTCTGGGCGGGCTACCTTCGTCGAGATCCGGCAGGTTGCGATCTTCGAGATTCACCTCGGCGCCGCCGGCGCCGGGTTTCGATCGCTTGCCCGAGTTGGGCGAGATCATCGGCTCCGGTCCCAAACCAGGATCGCAGAATGCCGAGCCCACGCGGTCGTTGTTGACGCAAGGCTCGCAGCCGCCTGCGTACACGGGCCCGCAGTAGTCGTAGGGGCTAGCACACGTCGTACAACCCGTGGTCGAGACGATCGTCGCCGCCAGGACCAAGACGAGTGCAACAAGCGAACGAGACATGCGGCATTCCTTTGCCCGAGGCCCAAGTCGACCAACCGCCCTGGCCCGCTGGGCAAAGACGGTTTCGTCGGTAGGGAGTTTTCGGCCGCAAAGCTTGACTAACCCGCATCTTTTTACGCGAAATCCGCCTTGCCAGCGGTGCTGGCTTCGTGCTTGCACCTACCCTGATTGTGCGGCTTCGCCAGTCGACGAGCTTGGGCGTCGGTACTGCCTGGTAGGGAGTGTCGACTGCTTGCAGCCGTGTTGTGCACGGGCAAGTAGCGCCCCACGAAAGGAATGCCCGCCGCGCCGGGGACCAGGTAGCGTAGCGCGGTGAGCAGACCAACGACGGTCATGGCGTCGGCCGGCGCGAGATCGGCAAACAGCCAGACCAAGGCCGCGTCGCGCGTGCCCACGCCGCACCAGGTGACTGGCAGCAGGCCGGCGAAAATCGCCAGCGGCACTCGTGCTCCAACCGTGGTCCAGGGCAGCTCGACGCCGGCGGCACGAATGAACAGGCCGATCTGAGCCAAGTGCAAACACCACAGCAGAAAGGTGAAGCCGCCGAGCGTGACAAGCTGTCGCGGAGACAAGGCTGCGCGTGTTCTGGACCACATGGCCAACGATGCCGCGGCGAGCGTAGCCGCGCCTGCAACATAGATCCAAGTGCCCGCGCCACCCCAGAGCAGCGCGGCGATCGCGGCCAGAACGACGACGTCGGCCAGCTTTTCGATCGCCGCAAGCAGGGCGGCCCGGGCTCGACCACCGGCGTCGAGCCCCGGCAACATGGCGGCCTTGGCCAACTCGCCCGCCTTGGACGGCACCGCCAGGTTCAGCGCCGAAGTGGCCAGCGTCTGGCGGATCGACTCGACGAGGGAGATGGAGCCGACCGGACGGCACCAGGCTCGCCAGCGCAGGGCCGAAATCAGGGTCTGCGGTAAGAACAACGCCAGCGCCAAGCCGAGCGGAGCCAGTCGCAGCTTGCCAATCGTACTCGCGACGGCGTGCCAGTCGGCCGCTTCCACGACGACTGTCAGCAGCGCGACGGCGACCAGGAGCTGGACAAGCCGCCGAATAGACCGTCGTTTCACGCGGGAAACTCCCGTACGACGGTCACGACGCGCTCGGCATTCAATCGCTCGACGTAGGACGACAAATCGTGCCAAGGCAGCAGGGCCGCGTCCTGATAGACGCCGGTTGCGGCGACATAGGTCGATTCGTGATCGGTGCCAAAGCTCATCCGCCGCACGCGTGCGCGCGGCGCGTGCAATTGAATCGTATCGATCACCCGGAGCAGACCCCTCCGGAATTCGAAACGCCGCATGAGCTGGATCGGCGCGACTTGCCGGCGGGTGATCAAGCGGCGCTGCAGCAACTTCCGGACAAAAGAGCGGCCAAACCGGCCGACCGTGAGCATGAAGCCGCGTAGCAAGACAAGCTTCCAGGGAGTCATCTGCTCGCTGGGCGCATAGTGCAGCGGCCGGACGATCTCGAACGATCCGTCCGCCGAATGAGCCGCGGCCGTCGCTGCAATGGGATTGGAATCCGACGAATTCCTGTCGTGCAGTTGCGACACCGCGACGCGGCGATCTTCGAGTTCGACGACCAACCCGGTGTCGCTCGCGGCCAGCTTGCCCGCGGCGAAATGTTGAAACACACCGCCGCGAGCCGCAGAGATCACGGTGTGCGCGTCGTGCGTGTGGCGCACGGCGAGGCCCGCTTGGGGAAAGCTCTGCCAGGTCGGCTGGCTCGCTTGCGCCGGCGCACGCGTCGGGCTCCAATCGAGGTGGGCCTCGATCAGATTGGCCAGGCGGTGAATGAACAAGCGGTCGTCGTCGAACCAGGCCTGACGACCTTCGCCGACCGCCTGCAGAAAGCCGTCAGCCAGGTCGGCAGCCGAGGCGTTTTCGGCGGCCAGCAGTTCGCAGCCGTGCGGATAGAAATGATGCGTGCCGCGGCTGCCGTAAGGGCCGGCATAGCTGCCGTCGGGGTGCAGACAGGCCCGCGAGAATTCGACCGCACGGTGCAGGGCCTCGTCGAACCAATCGGCCCCCGTCTCGCGGCGATATTTGGCCAGGCAATCGATCGTCACGCTCTGGTAGCCCGGATCGGCACCGCCATATTCCTCGAACCAACCCTCGGGCGACTGCCAGGCGAGCAGGCACGAGATGCGCCGGTCGGCCGCTTCGCGCCAACGCGAGTCGCCAGTCACCTGGGCGACGCGCAACAGCCCCAGCGCGGCCAACGCGTGATGATTGCTCAATCGGCCCGATTCGTCGTGGCGGACGATCCAGGCGGCGCGGCGCTCGAACCAATCGAGCAGGCTCGCGTCCTGCAGCCCTAAGACTCGATAGGCCTGTACCGTGGCTTGCAGGGAAAAGACCGCCGCACCCAAGGCTCGCTCGAACGGGTAATAGTCGTCGCACGAGCCGTCGGGATGCGAGCTGCGGGCGGCAAAGCGGATCGCGGCGACGGCCCATTCGCGCAATCGCGGTTCACCGAACCAGCGATTGCCGGGCAGGTCCCAACGATAGAGCAGTGCGAGCGTCAGGGCCCCTTCCTGGTACATTTCCGAGGGAAAGTCGCTGGTGCGGTAGTGCCAGTATTGGCGATCGAGGCAGCCGTACGTGGCGCGGTACGGATTGCGATCGATCAATCCGAGCAGATGCGGCACCTGGGTCAGCGCTGCCTGGGCATAGCGAGTTCGTAGCGTCGCATCGCGGGGTAGCAATCGGGTGCGGCGCCCTCGGCGCGGGGCGAAATGCGGTCCGCACAGCCAGGCTTCTTCGTGAGTGATCGGCGGCGAGAACGCTTCGGGAATGCGGCGTAGCATCACGACGTCTCCTGCGCGCGAATGGTCAACCTCGCCGATGGTGCGCGACAATCACCTCGGCCAGCAAACCCAACATGGCGGTGAGGAACCCCGCGGTCAGCACGACCACGTCCGATTCCTGCATCGACCCGGTCGCGTTGAAGCTCCACACGGTCTTCAGCACACCGAGCGCGAGGACGACCGCCGCCAACGGCAAGAACACCTTGAGTGGCCGGAAGTAGAGCACGATCCGCAATACGGTGCCCAGATACTGGAGCGTGTCGCGCACCGGATGAAATTTGCTCCGCCCGATCCGCGGCCGATACTCGACCGGTACGTATTTCACGGCGTAGCCGTTGGTCAGGAAGGCGAGCGTCATCGTGGTGACGCAGCTAAAGCCGTCCGGCACGACCCACAGCCAGGGCAGCATCGTCTCGCGCTTGAACGCCTTCAGTCCGGTGTTCAAATCCGGGATCCGCCGGCCGGTGAGATAGCAGGCGAGTTGGCGGATGAACCACTTGGCCGGCACGCGCAGCCAAGGCAGGGTGCCCTGTTCGCTCGTGCGCGCCCCGTTGACCTGATCGTAGTCGGGAAACCAGGCGAGCAGCTCGGGGATGGCCGCGGCCGGGTAGGTGCCGTCCGCGTCGAGCATCACGATCACTTCGCCGTGTGCCGCGCGGATGCCGGCCTTGCGCGCGGCGCCCGCTCCACGCTGCTCCGCCAGGCGCAGCACGCGCACCGGCAACTGCCAACAGCCATCGGCAAAGCGCTGGGCGCGGGCGGCCGTGTCGTCGGTCGAGGCATCGTCGACGACGAGCACCTCGCATGCGATGTCGTGCGCAAACAGCACGCCGACGACTTCTTCGAGCACACCTTCGATCGCCGCGGCTTCGTTGTGCGCGGGCAGGACGATCGATACGGCATAACGGCGGTCCAGTTCGGCACTCGCCGCGGCGACTAATTGTGTTTGCCAACCGTCCATGGCTGGTGGCTGCCTTGCAGGGATGAATCAAGGCGGCCGACGATTAAGCCCCACCTTGGACCATTCGTGCGGCCGCGTGCATTCCTTCGCTAGCGACCGTTTGTAGCACGCGCGGAGAGGCAGAACCAACCACAGTCGTAGGAATTTTTCGTCCAACGCCGCTAGCAATGCTAGCGGCGTCGCGACGAACGTGCCGAGTCTCAACGTGGATTCGCCGGCTAGCGCGGCTTGGGCATGACCCCGGCGCCCGGCGCGGCCATCGCCATGTTGGGCGTGGGATCGAAGTCGACGTTGCGCAGCGCCCAAGCCAAGCCGCCCAGCAGAATCTGTTGAAACAGCGGATTGTCCCAGACATCTTCGCGATGGCCCATCGACGTGTAGAACACGCGGCCCTCGCCGTGTTTACGGGCCCACGTCGACGGGTAGGGCGGGCGGTTGTATTCGCCGCCTTTCATGCCCTGGGTGTCTTGCACGAGGATCACGTGCAGGTCGTCGGCGTAGTTCTTGAGCGAGTACCACTCGTCCATCAGCATGAAGCTGTCGCCCGCGTCGGCGAGCCCCGGAAAAGTGGCCGAGGCGACGACCTGACGCGATTCTTGCTGCGGTCCGTGGCTGATGAATTCGCCGCCCAACATGTTGATGTAAGGGTCGCGTTCGGTTTGCGCCTCGAAGCGATGCTGATGATGGCCGGGCGAATGGAACGTGTCGGCGCCGCTGTGCGTGGCGCAAAAGCCCTTGCCGGCCTTGACGGCGTCGAGCAGCTTTTGCTTGCCTGCGGCGCTCATGGCGGGCTGCTTGTCGCCTGTTTCGCCGTTGGTCAAATCTTCTGTGGTGTAGAACACGAACGCGCCGTACTGATCGATATCGCCGTCGAACAGGCGGCCGTCCTTGCTGCAAGTCACCTCGAACCCGTGCTTTTCGCCGAGCTCGGTCAGGCGCTTTTCGGCATAGCCCAGTTGATCGCCCTCGCGGCGGATGGCCGAGTGCTCGAAACCAGCGCTGCGGGTAAAGAACAGGACCTTCTTCTTCGGTTGGTCCTGGGCGGCGGTCCACCCCCAGGGAAACGCCGACAACGACAACGCCGCACCGGCGGCCCGGACAAACTCTCTCCGCTGCATGACGAGGATCTCCGCACTAGGGCACGTCGGCCGCTGGCATCGCCGACTCGGATGGTGACGCCGGTCGGAGTGCGACCGGTGCGCGTTAGAATAGTCGCCCGTCATGCGCCGGCCAAGTCGCGGCCGCAGTTTTGCCCAATCCATGGGCCGCCTTCGGCCGCCTGACCACGGGGCCCTATGCTGCTGTTCAAAAAGAAGTTTTTGCCGGCAATTCGGGCCGGGACGAAGACCCAGACCATTCGCGTCTGGAAGCATCGCCGGATGCGCGCCGGGCAACGGAGCTATATCCCGGGGGCCGGGTACATCGACGTGCTGACGGTCGAGCCGATCACAGTCGAAGGGCTGACCGATGCCGATGCGGTGCCCGACGGCTTCGCCACGGCCGCCGATTTGCGTGCCGAACTCAGCGAGCTATACGCCGAGCAACTGCAGGCCGGCCATGCAGTTTACCGGGTGGTCTTTCGCCTCCGCGCAGAGGCTTAGCGGCTATTTCGCCGGGCGCGGCGGGACCACCAGTTGTTGCGTGCCGAAGACGAAGTAGGGCATCGCGCCGGTAAACTGCAGATTCGCCTGCTTGATCTCCTCGGCCAAGACGGAGTTGAGCAATTCGTCGCTGTAGGCGTCGACTAGTTCGTCGCGAACTTCGACCCAGCTCTTTTGGCCCGGCCGGATGTCGGTGCACTTGATCAGGTGCACGCCGACGCCCGTTCGCACCGGCGGGCTCACTTCGTCTTTCTTCAATCGAAAGGCCGCATCGGTGAAGCGGTTTTCCAGGCGACCGCGCCGCGGGATAAAGCCCAGGTCGCCGCCTTTGCGCCGGCTGGGCCCCGCCGAGAAACGTGCGGCCGCGTCTTCAAACGTCAATTTGCCCTCGCCGATCAGCGTGCGCACTTGCTCGGCCTTGGCCAGGGTTTCGTTCAGGGCTCGCACGCGGTCGACGCCTTCGACGCGCCAGATGATGTGGCTCAGGCGCAGCACCGAACCGTCGAAGAGCTGGCGGTGCTCGTTGAAGTATTGTTCGAGCACGGCATCCGTGGCGCGGGCCCGGACTAGCGCCTGAAGGCCGGTGCGATAGACGGTTTCTTCGCGCAGTTGGGCGTCGGTCCGGTTGCTGAGTTTGAGAAAATCTTCGTAAGTCTTGTTTTCACGCTGCAGATTCGTTTGCAGGAGTTGAATCGCATTCTCGACGTCGGCCGCTGTCGGCGTCAGGCCCTCGCGGCGGAGGTACTCCATGATGATGCGCCGTTTGACCAGAGCCTCGAGCGCCTCGGCTTGCAACATCGGCAGCGCGTCGATCGCCGCCTGGCCGCCACGCAGCGTCTGTTGTAACTCGCGTTCGACTTCGTCCTGGTAAATCGATTGATCGCCGAACCGGGCTACCACGACGCGCTCGGAAGCCTCGCCGGCCGGGGCTTGAGCGTCTTGCGCCGCGAGGGCCGCCGGCAGGCAGCCGGCCAAGCACCAGGCGAGCAACAGCCTCGACAGCGGAAGTTCGGCATGCATACGGGTCATGGAGGCGCTTGTTCCCGGTCGGATCGGGCTCAGGGTAGTTCGATATCATGCAGCCGATACGCGGTCGGCAGGCTGCGAATCGCCGTGGCCGAATGGTAAACGAACGTGTGGCGATCGATACCTCCCGGCAAGTCGAACAGGTACGCCACGCCGACCTCGGTTTCGGTGCGGCGTGTCGTCTCGAACGTCGACGGCTCGACGACGGCGCCGTCGGGCGCCAGGAGCACGGCCCGATTGTTGAAGATCCAGCCACGGTGTGATTCGAGCGCCGCAGCCGGATCGTCGAAGCTGATGCGCATCCGCACTTCCCAGGCGTCCTGGTTCTTGCGGACCTGCTCGAGCGTGACCGTGGCCTCGTTGTGACGCTGGCGGACGTCGCGCGCGGTGGCCAGTTGCTCGAAGCGGAAATCGTGCTCGTGGATCGCGAGCAGCGCGAACAGCGTACCCTCGAGCGAATTGATGGCCGCAACATCACGAGACGGGGGCGCCAGATTGAGATCGAATTCGACCGCGTTGGAACCTTCCGGCGTGGCGAATTCAAGCTCGCCCACCGCGTCGGTACCGAGCTTGATGGACGAGCCGTCGCTGCACACTGCGGTGATATTGGCAAGCGGCTGCTTGAGCGCGATCACGTTCAAGCGCGGTTCCCAGGCCACTTCGATGCGCAGGTCGAGCCGGTGGCTGCCCGCTTCGCGAAACTGACGTTCGGCCAGGACCATGATGGGCTCAAACCGGAAGGCCCCCTGATAGTGTGCTACGCCGAGGCGTTGCCGGCTCGTGGGACCTCTTTCGATCAGTGCCAACGCAGGCTCGCCGGCAAACGCGTACAGCGACATCTCCGTGTGATCGAGCAACTGGTCGATCGCTTGCCAAAATGGCACTCCGTCGAGCGCCAGCGTCACCTTCTTGGCCAGGACTTCCTGGCCGAATCGCTCGCGGTAATCGATCAGCGCGTTGCCCGTTTGCGTTTGGATTTGCGCTAGGACCTCGGCCAGGGAGTGAGGCTGGCCGTCGAGCGTGACCGTCGACGCTTGCGTCAATCGCTCCGTCTCCAGTTGCTCGAGACCGCTACGGACACGCGCCAGGCGCTTGCGAGCCTCGGCCGATAGGGTCGCGTCGTCGTCGCCTGGCAAATGCGCCAAGGCGGCGGGGCCCAGCTGCAGCAGTTCGACCTCGGCGGCCTCACGTGCGGCCAGGGTCGGTGCGTCGAGTTGTATGACGAGCCTGGCAATCTGTTCGGCCAGCACCTTGTTCGCCGGCGGTGCGGACGCCGCCTGCCCGCACAACGAAGCGGTGACCAAAAACGCAGTGGTCCATCCGGTCATGGCGCGAAACCTCGGTGCGGAATGAAATTCAGGCGCCGCTCAAAGACGGCTGCCTGCCCGTCATTCTACGGCTCGCGGCGGGCGGTCTCCAGCAAGGCGGTATCCGGCTTGAATCGCGAATTCGTGCGCGGCGCGTTGCCTTTTCGCATCACGACCGTAGCTCGGGAATTTACCGGGCGCGGGCAAGCTAGATTTTCGGTGGCAGACGGCGGTCAGGCTTGGACGAGCCTTCCCCCCTGCTACGCATGGGAGCAACGTGCGATGAGCGGATTTCGCTGGCTGGTCTTGACCTTGATCTGTCTTGTCGCGCAGTCCGCGTCTGCGGCCGATGCACGCTTGCAATACATGATCCAGTTGAGCGTGCGGGGACAGTCGCTCGAAGGGATGCCGTTGCTCTGGTCGAAGAGCGAAGCCGTCATGCTGCTGCGCGACGGGCGTTTGTGCGAGCTCGATCCGCGGGCGGCCACCGATCTGCGCAAAACCAACCCGGAGTTTGTCGGCTATTCGGCCGGCGAGGTGCGCAGCCAACTGGCTGGCGAGCTGGGCAAGTCATTCGAGGTGACAGGCACAGGGCACTACCTGGTCGCCCATCCGCGCGGGCAGCGCGACCTGTGGAGCACACGGTTCGAAGACTTGTATCGCGAGTTCGTCCATTATTTCGGCGTGCGGGGGCTGAAACTGCACGAGCCGCGCTTTCCCCTCGTGGCGATCGTCTGGCCGCGCCACGAAGATTTCCTCCGCTATGCCGCCGCCGATGGTCCAAGGTTGAGCCCGAATGTCCTGGGCTACTACTCGCCGAAGACCAATCGCATCACGCTGTACGACGTGACCAGCGGCAAGGGCGGCGCGCAGGATTGGGCGACCAACGCCGACACGATCATCCACGAGGCTTCGCACCAGACTGCCTTCAACACCGGGGTGCACAGCCGGTTCGGAGTCACGCCGCGCTGGCTCGCCGAAGGCCTGGGCACCTTGTTCGAGGCCCGGGGTGTCTGGAATTCGCGGCACTACAAGGCCGTGCAGGACCGGATCAACCAGCAGCGGCTGGCCGATTTTCGCGAGGGGCTGGCGACCCGTCCCCCGGGCCTGCTCGTCGAACTGCTCAGCCGTGACGATTTGTTCGAGTCGCAGCCGCAACGGGCGTATGCCGAGTCCTGGGCATTGACGTTCTTCCTGGTCGAGCAATTACCGCGATCGTATACGGCCTATCTGCAGCGGACGGCGGCCCGGGAACCGTTTGCCAACTATCCCGATACGGATCGCCTGGCCGATTTTCAGGCCGAATTCGGCGACAATCTTCGGCTGCTCGAAGCGCGCTTCTTGCGGTTTATGGAAGACGTGCGCTAAACGCCGGATTTAATTCCCAGCACGTGGGTGTTTTTGGGGTGCCGGTGCCTCGGCGCGGGCGCAGCCGGGTTGCTAGCAGTGCCTTGCCAGCGATAGAATACCGGTGGTGGGGGGAATTGTCGGCATGGATGCACCTTCGGTGCCGCCTCGTATTTCGGCCAGGCCTTCGTGATGCCGGCCAGAGGTGATCCATGACCTACCTCGAATTGGCCATCGGCACGATCCTGCTGGTGATCGTGGCCATCTTGTTTGCGGTTCGCCCGCGTGGCGATGCGCAGCCACCTCGCCTGAGTTGAACTCCTCGTTGGAGTTGAACGCGGCGCATGCAGTTCGCCGCGCGGCCAGCGCGGTCCCACCGTCGACTCGCAGGCCGGGTCGAATTCCAGCCGGATGCTGAGCTCAGAGCCCGACATTGAGCCCGGCCAGGTCGGTAGGGACGAAGCGCCCGTCTTTGCGCAGTAATTCGCCGTCGAAGTAGATTTCGCCGCCGCCGTATTCGGGCGTCTGGATCAGCACGAGGTCCCAATGCACGCGGCTGCGATTGCCATTGTCGCATTCTTCGTAGGCATTGCCCGGCGTCAGGTGCATCGAGCCACCGATCTTTTCGTCGAACAACGTATCGAGCATTGGCCGGCGTACGCGGTTGTTGCAGCCCAGGGACCATTCGCCGATGTACCGCGCCCCTTCGTCGGCGTCGAGAATCTGGTTGAGCTGGGTCGTGGCCGACCCGGCCGCAGCGCGGACGATCTTGCCCCGCTCGAATTCGAACTCGATGCCATCGAAAATCGTGCCTTGGTAGCGCGAGGGCGCGTTATAGCGGATCCGGCCGTTGACGCTGTCGCGCACCGGGGCCGTAAACACCTCGCCGTCGGGAATATTGCGCTGTCCGAAGCAGGGCCGGACGTCGATGCCGGCAATCGAAAACTCCAGCTCGGTGCCGGGCCCCGTGATGCGCACCTGCCGCGCGGCGAGCATCCGTTGGACCAGCGGCTCCTGGTCGCGGGCCATTTGCGCGTAATCGGCCGTGCAGACGTCGAAGAAAAAGTTCGTAAAGGCATCGGTGCTCATGTCGGCCGCCTGGGCGAACGAATCGGTCGGCCAACGCAGCACCACCCAATTCGTCTTCGGCACCCGCACCTCGCTGTGCACCGGCTGCCACCAGTGTTTTTGGTACAGGTCCATCTGGCTCAGCGGCACGTCGGCAAACTGGCTGCTGTTCGACGAGCCGCGGATACCGATGTAGGCAGTCATCCGCTCCATCCGAGCCCGTTCGATTTCGCCGGCCAACTGCAGGCTCTCGGCGGTTCCGGACCGGTACATGGCTCGCAGCACGGCCGTGTTCTTCAGCGATACCAAGGGCAAGGCCCCGCGCGCGGCGGCCAGCTCGACCAGGCTGCAGACGATCGACGGTTCCGGCAGGTCGAACGCCTCGATCAACACGCGCTGGCCGGACTGCAACTGGCAACTGTGATCGATCAAGATTTCCGCGAGCCGCGCGATGCGGGGATCGTTCGCCATCGGAGTCTACCTCGGGAATGCTGCACGAATCTCACGCGACGCAGCGCCGCTATCGCGGCGCCGCCACGGGTGGCATGATAGGGCGCGCTCGCTGCCGCGGCCAGCGGTGATGGCCGGGAGGCAACGAGTCGCTCCACCTCGCAAAGGAAAAGTTCGCTTGGCACGCTACCGGGTGCTTCTGACCGACTATGCCTGGCCCGATCTGGAGATCGAACGAGCGGCCCTGGCAGCGATCGATGCCGAACTCATCGTGGCGCCCCAGCGCTCGGTCGATGCGATCCGCGCCTTGGCCCCACAGGCCGACGCGATCATGACGACCTGGATGCGCGTGCCGGCCGAGGTGATTGACGCGGCCGTCCATTGCCGCATCGTCGCGCGGCTGGGCATTGGACTGGACAATATCGACGTCGCCGCCGCGACCCGGCGGGGCATCCCGGTGACCAACGTGCCCGATTACTGCGCGATCGAGGTCGCCGAACATACCCTGGCCTTGTTGCTGGCGCTGGCCCGGCGCGTGGCGTTTTACCACCGCGAAACCAAGTCGGGTCGCTACGACCTGCAAGCCGGATTTCCGCTACGGCGCATCGCGGGACAAACCTTGGGCATCGTCGGCCTGGGCACGATTGGCCAGGCAGTCGTGCCGCGCGCCGCGGCCTTGGGATTGCGGATCGTCGGCACGAGCCGCACGCGACGCGAAGTGCCCGGCGTCGCCTGGTTGCCGCTCGACGAGTTGCTCCAGGCGAGCGATTTCGTGTCGCTGCACCTGCCCCTGACGCCGGCCAGCCGGCAACTCATCGATGCCGCCGCGCTCGCAAAGCTAAAGCCCGAGGCCTGCCTGTTGAATACCGCGCGCGGTGGGCTGGTCGATCATGCGGCACTGGCTGCCGCCCTGGCCGCGGGCCAAATTGCCGGCGCGGCGCTCGATGTGCAAGACCCCGAGCCGCCCGAATTGAGTCAGCCGCCGTGGAACGACCCGCGCGTGATCGTCACGCCGCACGCGGCGTTCGCCTCGACCGAAGCGATCGCCGATTTGCGTCGCCGCGCGACGGCGGCCGTCGTGGCGTGCCTCGCCGGAGGCCGGCCGGAGCACGTGGTCAACCGCCGCGAATTGGGCTGGTAGAGAGCCGGGTCGCTGGGCGGCGCCGAGGGCACGCGCGGCGTGTGCGTGTGCGGTTTTTCCTGTCTTTGCGGACGCCGGCCGTCTGACCGGTATATCCGCAACAGTCGTTTGACCCTGCCCTTTTGCTGACCTATGAGAACGTAGCGGTTGTTCAACACGGCGGCGCTGCGCCCACGTCCCGGCGGCGGGCGAAAGCGATCGTGTTGCTTCGACTTGCGCGCCTGCGCTGCCCTACGCCCGCTCGATCGTCACCATGGATGAGCCGCACACGTCCTCTGAATCCCCCGCCGCTTGGGATGACTTGTTCAACCAGGCCCTGGCGGAACAGCGCGCGCGGACCGCTTCTTTCTTGCAAAGCCAACAAGAGCGAATGGCGCGCTTCGAAGGCGAGCTGTCGCAACGCTTTGATGCCTTGCTCGACGAATTGCAGCGCGAGCAGGCGCAGATTGCCGCCACGCGGGCCGAACACGACAGCCAGGCCGAGGCCCTGCGCGAACAAGCCGAACGTCTCGCCGCGCGCGAGGCCGAGCTGTCACTCGAGCGGAGCGCCCTGACCGAGGTCCGCGATGCGTTGACCGTCGAGCAGCAGGGCTTGCAGCAACGCCTCGTCGAGCGTGCCGAACAACTCGAAGAATTCAGCGCGCAGCTCGACCAGCGCGTCCAAGCGCTCGACGAACGCGAAGCACGGTTGGCCGATGCCCAGAACGAGCTCAAATCGCAACGGGCCGAACTTGCCGCTGCGCAACAGGAATACGAGCTCGCGCAGGCCGAGTTGGCGCGCCAACGCAAACGATTGGCCGAGCGACAAGCCGAACTCGACGAGCGCCAGGAGCGGCTCGACGAACTCGACGGCGAAACCCGCGAGCAGCGGCGGCGAATTGCCCGCGAGCTGCGCGAACAAAAGTCACGGCAGCTCGAAGAGATCGACCGGCAGCGCGAGCAGTTGGAAGAGCTGGCCAAGTCCGCCCAGGGCGAGCTGCTGACGCGACTCTCCGAGGCGCAACAAGAGCAGCAGGCCTTGCGCGATCAGGCGTCGCGCGAGCACGAGGCGCTGGAACAGACCATCACGGCCCTCGAGGAATTGCGGCTGCGCGACGCGGCCCTCGAGGCCGAGCTGTCCGCGGCTCTGCAGACCGTCACGGAGTTCGAACAACATACGCTCGCCGCGGCGGCCGATGCCGGCGACGAAGACGCATCCGAAGCGTGGCGCAGCGAACTCAGCTCGCTGCGCGGCAAGAATCTCGAGCTCGAACAAGAGCTGCAAAGGCTGCGCCAGGCCATGCCGCAGCAACAAGACGAGCTCGACGCGGAACGGCAACGCACCGCGCAACTGCAGGGCGAGCTCCACGAACTCGCCACGCTCGTCCAGGGTTTGCGCGACGAACTGACCGCCACTCAGGCCACGGCCCGGGAAGCCGAGGCACAGCCGCCCGCCGACCACGAGGCCTTGCGCGAGATGCGGCGGCGCTACGAGCTGGCCATGGAGGATATTCACGATCTGCGCGCCGAGCGCGACGAGCTGCAGCAGCAGCTACGCAGCCGGGGTTCGTCGAGCCCGGCCCAGCGCGCGGCCGACGACACCGGCGGGGCCATGGATTGGGAGTCGCAAAAGCGCAGGCTCCTGGCGGCGCTCGAATCGGACTTCGACGAGGGCGACCAGGACGACGTACAAGAGCGGCTGAAGATCGAGGCGGCCATCCGGCAGACCGACCAGGTCGTCAACGAAAAAGATCGGCTGATTCAACAACTACAGCAGCAACTGAAGCAGATCGCCGCACAGCCGAAGGTCGATCCGGCCATGACCGCGGCCATCGACGCCGACGACGCCGTGCGGCAGGAACGCCAGCGACTGCTGCAATTGCAGCAGTCGTGGGAAGAGAAGCTGCGCCAGGCCGAAATCGATCTCTCGATGGAACGGGCCAAGATCGCGCGCCAGCGAGCCGAACTCGAGGAAAAAATGCGCGAGTTGGAGCTGTCGCTGCCACGCAACAACCCGGCCGGCCCCGACGCCGGGAACGTCAGTGGCAAAACGCCGCAGCGCGGGCGGTGGTTGACTCGCTTGGGTTTGCGCGACGAGCACGGCTCGTAGACGGCCGCACCTCTCGATATGCGGCGACGCCGTCGCAAGTGAGGGTGCTCGGCCTGTTATGCTGAGCCGCCATGGACAAGCAGGCGCACCGCGGACGGTTGATTGCAGTCGGCGACATTCACGGCTGCGCCGACGAACTAGCCGAATTGCTCGCGCGCGTAGCGCTGACCCCGCGCGACACCGTGGTGACGCTCGGCGACTACGTGGATCGCGGGCCCGACAGCCGGGGAGTGATCGAGCAGCTCATCCAGCTCGGCGAGCGGTGCCGGCTGGTGCCGCTGCTGGGCAACCACGACGAGGCCCTGATCGTGGCCGTCGACGGGCTGCTGCCTGTCGACGATTGGGAGGCGATCGGTGGCCGCGCGACGCTCGATTCCTACGGCGGCAAGGTGGCAGATATTCCGGCCGCCGCGATCGAGTTCCTGCGCAATTGCCGCGCCTGGTACGAGACGGCCGAACATTTCTTCGTGCACGGCAACTACGTGGCAGAGCTGCCGCTCGACCAGCAGCCGCCCGACGTCTTGCGCTGGACGTCGCTGCGCGACTATCGACCAACGCGGCATTGCTCGGGAAAACGCGCCGTCGTTGGCCACACCCCGCAGATGGCTGGGCGGCCCCTGGACCTGGGCCATTTGATCGACATCGACACGGGCTGCTGCTACGGCGGGTGGCTGACGGCGTTCGAGGTGCACAGCGGCGAAATCTGGCAGGTCGCTAGTCGCCAGCCCAACCGTACGAAGTAGTGGCGAGAGCCGCACGGAACCAAAGTTTGCCACCGGTGAGGTATGATGCTGGGAGCGAAATCGAGACGAGGAAATCACCATGCCTGATGGACTTCGAGGCCCCCTGTCGCTGGCGGGCCGCGCGCTGTTGGCGATGATCTTTTTGCTCAGCGCCGTCGGGAACAAGATCCCGCACTTCGCAGCCGTCGCAGAGACCATGGCGAAGGAGGGAGTGCCCATTCCGCGCGTGCTGCTCGCCGGGGCGATCGTGTTCTTGCTGGCCGGGGGCTCGTCGCTGGTCGCCGGCTACCGGGCGCGTGCCGGTGCCGCTCTGCTGCTGGTGTTCCTGGTCCTGGCCACCTATTGGTTCCACGACTTCTGGACCATGGAGGGCGAAGCTCGCCAGGCGCAGACGATTCAGTTCATGAAAAACCTGGCGTTGATGGGAGCGATGGTGTTCGTCATCGCCAATGGGCCGGGGGCCTGGAGCATGGACGGCAACGTGCTGCACGAAGAGCGGATTGCCACGTAGCGGCGCGACTGCCGTGCACGGATCAGCGGCGCGTGCGCGCGTCAGCGAACGCTCTCGGACGGCAGCTTGAGTACCTCTTGCTGCAGTTTGCGGCGGATCCACCACAGGGGATCGTACGGCTCGTCGAAAATCGGGTGTGGCTGACCGAGGCCGGGCAGATTGTCGAATGCGCCATCGGCGATGGCCGCACGGATCTTGTCTTCGGCGACCAACCGGATCGCGCGCTCCGAGATCAAGGTGCTCTTGGTGTCCATCGGCGACGCGGTCTCGTGAGGCGAAACAGCCCGTGAGGGGCCAATGCATTATATTCGTGCCCGGCGGAAGCCGGGCAAGGCACCTTCGTGGCAGCGGGGAGTGGGAGCCATCATGCGAGCGATCGGGTTGCTGTTCTGGGCTTGTAACGTTGCGATCGTCATGCACGCGGCGGCCGCGGAGATCGAGCATGTCGACGTCTATCGCGTGCCTGGACGCTTCGGCGGTTGGCCGGCCAATCACGGACTTTGGGCCTGGGGCGACGAGATCCTCGTCGGCTTCAGCGCCGGGTACGCCAAGGACAACGGTGAGGGCTATCACGCAATCGACCACGATCGACCCGAGGAACATCTGCTCGCACGCAGCCTCGACGGCGGCGCGACGTGGACCATCGAGAATCCCGCGGCGCAGGGCGACCTGGTGCCGACGGGTAGCTCGCTGCATGGCATCGCCCCGCCCGACGTTCCGCAGCCCGAATTGCGCGATTGCCCCGGCGGCATCGACTTCGCACATCCAGACTTTGCACTCACGCTGCGCATGACCGACGTCCACGTAGGGCCCTCGCGGTTTCACTATTCGTATGATCGTGGGCACAACTGGGAAGGTCCCTTTCGTTTTCCGCAGCTCGACACACCGGGCATCGCCGCGCGGACCGACTATATCGTCGAGAGCGCCTCGACGTGCACGGCCTGGCTCACGGCCGGGCGCACCAATCGGCGCGAAGGGCGGCCTGTCTGCGTGCGCACCACCGACGGCGGCAAGACATGGCAACTCCGCGGCTGGATCGGCCCCGAGCCCCAGGGCTTTGCCATCATGCCCTCGACAGCCAGGCTCGCGCCGGCTCATTACGTGACGACACTGCGCGTGCATGACGGGCCGGTTCGCTGGATCGATGCGTGGGAGTCAGTCGACGACGGCGTCACCTGGCAATACCTCAGCCGGCCGGTCGCCGACACCGGCACCGGCAATCCGCCCAGCTTGATTCGCCTGCGCGATGGGCGACTGTGCCTGACCTACGGCCGGCGCGCCAAGCCGTTTGGCATGCGCGTCGTCCTGAGCAGCGACGGCGGGCACACCTGGAGCCCCGAAATCACGTTGCGCGACGACGGCGGCGGAACCGACCTGGGATATCCTCGTAGCGTGCAGCGCCCCGACGGTAAGGTCGTCGTGGTGTATTACTATCACACCGCGCCGCAGGGCCAGCGCTTCATCGGCGCGACAATCTTCGATCCCGATCGGCTGACGCCGTGAGCCGCCGCTAGACGGTCTGCGGCGCGAGCTTCAGAACTGCCCATCGATCAGAATGTCGCTTGCCACGACGGGCGAGGCTTGCGGGCTCAGCGGATTCTCGCCGTGGTGCACGTTGGCGCCGTAAGTCATACCGACGATCAGCAGCTTTTTGCCGGGCTCGAATTTCACCTCCGGGTCTTCCAGCGGCACGAATACCGTGGTCGCGGTTTCGCCCAGCGCGACGAGCAGGCCATTGCGACCTTGTTGGCCGGCAAAGAATTGCTGCACGGTGCCCAGCAGCAGCACGCCGCGTAATGGCAGCCGGAGCTGCTCTTGGGCCCAGCCATTCACGCGGCTGACTTCGGCTGCGCCCGGCCATTTGATCGCGCCGAGCGATTGGACGGTCTCTTCCGCCTTGGCCTGCGCCGCGGCATCGATCGTCACGTCGAACCCGCGCGGGGCCTGATCGTGGCGGCGATCGATGGCCGCCTTGCGCCGGCAGAGAAACAGTTGCAGGGCCAACTCGTGGAGCGACTGGGCCGTTTCGGCGCCGGCCGGCAGCCAGTTCTGAGCGGCCAGTTTGTCCTGCAGTTCTGCAATCCGCTCGGCACTCACCATGAATTTCGGGCCAAGCATTTGCGCCAGGGTGGGTGGCGGCCGGCGGTGGCTCTTCAGCGGTTCAGGCGCCGCGAACAGATGTCCGCGCAGCTCGCGGAGGTGCGCGACACCGACGGCGTAGGCGAGGTTGGTGCTGCCTTCGTGCCAGGTGTTCACACCGATCACGCTGCCGGTCTCGTCGATCAGCGGGCCGCCGCTGTTGCCGGGCGAGATTTGCGCGGTATGCGCGATCCAGACGTTTTCGGCCCGATTGATCTGCCGGCCGTTCAGAAACGCCTGGCTGTCTTCGGGCAACTGCGCCGTGGTGGCGATCCGGCTGACGATGCCGTCGGTGACCACAAACTCGTTGTCTTGTGGATGGCCCAAGGCATAGACCTTGCCTGCTTTGCGCGGCTCAGCCGCAGCGAGTTCGAGCGCCTTCATGTTCGGCGGCGTGCCGTTGAGCTGTAGGAGCACCAGATCGCTTTCCGGCGCCAGCGCCAGGTAGCCCTCGATGCCGTAGCGCGTGCCGTCGTTAAACAACACGCGCGCTTCGACGGCGTCTTCCACGACGTGGTAGTTCGTGGCGACGATGCCCGAGGGATCGATCACGAAGCCCGAGCCGAGGCTGACGCGATTGTTCCATTCGTCGGCCGTTTCGATCTTCACCACGCCGTATTCTGCGTACTCGACGATGTCCGACGTCGAGCTGCCGGCCAGGGGCTTGGGGACGTCGCGCTTGGCAGGGGGTGGCGGCGCGAAGCCGTCGGTACGCAGCTTGCCCCCGGGACGATGCTGCTGCCGGGCTTCGAGTTCGGCGTTGCGCGCACGTTGCATGACGCCAATGTAGAGCGTCGCCCCCAAGGCCGAGACGAGCGCCACACCTCCCAGGACAAACCAGGCCCACAGCGGCATCTCGAACCGCGCTTTGCGCTGCGGGCGCGCGGCCGGCGCGGGCGACTCCGGCGTCGACTCGGGCGAGCCGCTGGTTGCCAAGGCCGGAGCGGACGGTTTTGCCAAGGGGCGCGGCGCCGTTGGGCCAGGCTTCTTCATCGCCTGCGGCACCTGAAAGATGGCGCCGCACTTGGGACACTTGCCGCGTTTGCCGGCCAGCTCGTCCTTGACCGCAAACGCGTACTGGCAACCTTGACACTTGACGGCAATCGCCATCACTACCACCTTCGGTCCCGCGCTGAGCACGTCTCGTGAGCGAGGCGGTCGTCGATCAGGCCACGAACGCCGCACGCTTCTCGGCGATCAGCGCCAGCAGTTCCTTCTGCGGGTCGGCGAACTTCTTCAATCCCTCGGCCATCAACGTCCGCTCCAAGGCGTCGATATCGACCAGTCGTTCGATCTCGGCCAAGACGTCGGCCGGCGGCAGTTGATCGACTTGCCGCGTGGCCGTACGGCCGCTCGCCTCGTAGGCCGCATTGGTCTGCGGCGGGTTGGTCTCGATGTCGCTGCCGGCAAAAGCCTCGAGGTATTTCCAGGGCGCGTCCTGCGGCTTCTTGGTGCCCGTGCTGGCAAACACCATCTCCTGCTGCAGGGCCAGGGGCTTGTCGGCCCAGAAGCGGCGGTTTTCGTTCCAGATGTGCTTTGCGTTGACGATCCCCACCTGCCCCTGCGCGGCCGGCGAAAGTTGCGGCACGGCCTTCTCGGTGTAGACGTCCAAACGCGAGACGAAGATGCTGTACACGCTCTTGCAACGCTCGGGATGTGTGGCTCTCTGGAAACCGCGCCACACGGCATCGCGCGCAGCGACGTATTGGCGCGGGCTGAAGATCAAGGTCACGTTGAGCGGAACGCCCGCTGCGGCCAGTTCCTCGAGTGCGTCGAGTCCTGCCGGTGTGGCGGGCACTTTGATCATCCGGTTTGGGCGCCCGGCCGACCAATACTTGCCCAGCTCGATGTACCGGGCGACCCGCGCGGTGTGCGGCGGGCCCAATTGCAGATCTTCCAGCAGCGGGTCGACCTCGAAGCTCACGTATCCGTCGTTGCCGGCAGTGCGCTCGAACACCGGCAGGAATACGGTTTGGGCCGCTGTCACGAGTTGATCGGTCAGGGCCCAGGCGATCTGGCCGTCGTCGTGGCCGGCCTGAACCAGGGTCTCGAGTTGGGCGTCGAACCGGCCGGTCTTGATCAGGTCGGCGACGATAATCGGGTTCGACGTCGCCCCGGTGGCCCCCAGGGCGCGCTCGCGCGCGACGAGCTCCGGGTCGATCGAGTCGAGCCAGAGCTTCGTTCCACAGGCGATCAACGATTCCAACGACGAAGGCATGGCTGCGCGGCTCCAAGAGGGGGCGTCGACCAACGCGCGCCACGATAGCACAACACTCAACTGCCAGCCAACTTCCGCTGGCAGCGGGCACTTGCAGCCCTACCGCACCGTACGGTTGTGGGCCTGGGAGGTCTTGGTGGTTCTGGTTGTGGACGTCGGGTTTGTCGGTCAGGTGGAGACTGTCAATTCTTGAAGCCTTGCTGTTTATTCCTGTTGTAGGGTCCCGGGACTGCCGATTTGTGATGGGGAATTTGTTCCCATGCGCTCGCGGTCAAGCTATCGACCGCGCTGCATGTCCTCGTGGGAGGCAAGACGGTGAAGACGCGGAAACAAGTCGGCATCGGTGTGACGACCCTGCTCGTTCTGCTGGGGTGCGCCACTGCCGCGCTGGCACAACGACCGCTGTTCGGCGGCGGCCGGCCCATGCGGCCAATGCCCCCCCGTGGCCGAGTGATGCAGGCCCGTTGGCAGGAACCGCCGGGATTGGTTCCCGAGACGGACGGTCTGCCCGAGCTTGCGCCGCCGGGGCCGGAAGGCGACTACGGCTACCAGGGCGAGGAAATGCTGCCTCCGCCCTCGGCTGAACCGACCCCGGCCGAAGGCGAGGGCGACGAGACGGTCTACGAGGGCGAATACCCAGAGGGCGCCGCCGAGCCCAGCCTGTTCGACTATGTCCCCTACGATGCCCCTCCGGATCGTTGGGCGGTCGGTCCCGATTGCCCCGGGCTGTTTCGCTTCCACTGCGATGCAGTCTGGTTCGTGACCACGCAGGTCCAGTTGCTACAACGGGCCCACTCCGAGCAACAAGCGGGCATCACCGCGGGCACGCTCAATTCCACGCTGGGCGTGATCACCGCGACGACGCCGTTCACCATCGTGAACCAGCCGCTGTTCGACACCGAGGCCGCCAACTACGAAATGGTGGCCGGCCCGCGGATCACCGTCGGTCGGTTTCTCGGTTACGACGACCACCAGCGCGTGCACAGCCTTGAAGGACAATACTGGGGTACCCAGGAATGGAACGCCGAGGCGCGGTTCGACGGGCAGCAGATCGAGTATTTCGGGCCCGACTCGAACGGCGACAACCTGCTCGACATTGTCACGTCGGGGAATCTGTTGAGCCATTTCCCGCTCGACATCGGCGGCTTCAATCTCGCCGATACGCACAGCTTTTCGTACCAGTCGCGGGTGAACAGCGCCCAGTTGGATTACCGCGTGCGCTGGACCGGCGAAAAGGACCAGTTGGTCGCCAAGCACGACGGGCGTTGGGTCCGCGAACATAACGTCGGTTGGGTCCACTCGGTACACGGCGGCTTGCGGTACATCAACGTCAACGAAGACTTCGTGTTTTCCAGCCGGGGCCAAGCGTCGATTCGCAACAGCGCTAATGCTGCCCCGGGAGTCGTCGTGCCGTACAGTGGCGATTGGTTCAGCACCACCGAGTGCAACCTGTTTGGCTTGCAAGGAGGTGCCGACCTAACGCGGCAATGGGACAAATGGAGTCTCGGCGTGCGGGGCCTCTTCGGCCTGGGCACCACCTTCAACGAGTTGAACGGACGGATCTCGGTGAACGATCCGATCTTCCCGCTTACGGTTCCTGCCGATCAGCGGAGCTTCTCGAACTCGTGGCATTTCGACGAACAGAATTTTGCCGTGTTCGGCGAGACCGGCTTCGAGGCGGTCTATCGGCTCACCCGGCATATCAACGTGCGCGGCTCGTGGGACTTCTATTGGATTCAGGGCGTGGCCCTGGCCTCGGAACAATACGGCAACCATCAGAAGACGGGCCCGACAGCCATCAACGTCGGCGGGATCTCGTACAACGGTCCGTCGTTCGGTATCGACATGGTCTGGTAGACCAGACCTGGTCGACCGCAAGCCCCTCGCTCAATAGTGGGGAGGGCGCTCGTCTTCCAGGCTGGGCGGTTCGTAAAGCGCATCGCCCAGGTTCGCCAGGCTCTGAGTTTGTTGGGCCAACTGTCGGCGCAAATGCTCGAGCTGCTGTTGCTGGCCTCGGACCACGCCGTCGAGGTCGGCCAGCGTCTGCTGCAGGTGCATGAACAACAGTTCCAACTCGGTGACCCGAGCCGAAACGTCCCGCGGGGAAGATTCAGGTGCATCCATAAGGGCACGATAGGCCCAGCCACCGTGCCCGACAAGCAGTCGCCGCGCCGGCCACCCCGATTCGCACACGGTCAATTGCATTGACGCCGCGTGGCAAAGGCCGATAATCGCGCGCTAGCGGGCAAGGCGCCGCGGTTTCTTCGGGGAATCTGCCATGGTGTCGCAATCGGTCGACGAGTTGGCCGCCAAACATTGCGTGCCCTGCGAAGGCGGCGTCCGCCCTTACGCAACGGGGGAAGCGGCCGACCAGCTGCAAACGCTCGCCGGGTGGCGACTGACGCACGAGGGCAAGCGGATCCGCAAAGACTGGGTAATGAAGAATTTCGTCGCCGCGATGGAGTTCTTTCAGCACGTGGCGGGCCTGGCCGAGTCCGAGCAGCACCATCCCGACGTGCATTTGGAAGGCTATCGCCACGCCTGGATCGAAATCTGGACCCACGCGATCGGCGGCCTGTCGGAAAACGACTTCATCCTCGCGGCCAAGATCGACCAGGTGCCGGTGCAGGTCAAGAACTCCACTGGGTGATCGTCGCCTGCGGTCACCCGTCGAAGTGGCCCGTTATTTCGGCACCACGTTCCAGTCGAGCCCTTCGGTCATCGCCGTGACTTCGCTGCCGCTGGCGGCAGGCTTGACGAAGATCGTCAACTCAGCAGGACCCTTCTTGCGCCGAAGAATGCAAGAGGCCTGCGCGATCAGATCGCTGCCGTCGGTTTCCCAGCCCTGCTGCTTGAGGCTTTGCTGGATCTCCCGGGCCAGGGCCTGATGCTTGGTTGCACTCTTGAACTTGATCTGCTCGACGAGTTTCTTGTACTCGAAGTCGGTGGCGCTGGCGGGCCACTTCAATTCGGCCACCTTCGGCGCGTCGCCGGCGGCGACAGGCCGGGGCGGTGGTTCGTCGGATGGTTCGTCGTCCCGGGGCGCCGGCGCCCGCTTGGCGATCTTCTTGGCCGACTTGGCCAAAGGCGCCGCGAACCGGAGGTCGACCTCCCAGGTTTCGCCGAAGAACTCGTCTTCGCCGTCGGTGGTGAGTTGCCCCTGAATCGATTGCTCGCCCAGTTCGAACTCGCCCGTGCGCATGCGTCCCAGCGCCGAAAAGCCCTGCTTTTTCATCGCGGTATGCACGACCTGGCAGCCAAAGACCCCGCCGTCGTCGTTGAGCGAGATGATCAAGGCACTGCCGAAGCGGCCGAACGCTGCATTGATATGCGCCTGTTTGTCCTGGCTGTGATCGCGTTCGGTGAAGATCAGCTCGAAGGCCGGCTTGTCGTTGAACGGCTCGATCGATCGCGCGGAGACGAAGGCCAGCTTGCTCGGTTGGCGGTTGCCCAGGAATTTGCCCGCGACCATCGGTTTGACCGGCCCGGTCGCAGCCGGCTTGGTTGACGCCGCGGCGAGTCCGAGCACCACGTCGAACCGCGCGTCGCAACTGCGCTGAAACTTCTCGTCGGGGTCGTCCGGTGGCTTCAGTTGGACCGAGCCGCGCACGCGGTCGCCATCGTGTTCCAGCTGGCCTTCGAGTCCCTGGCTCGTAAAGAACGACGAATTGTCGGCCCAGCTCGAAATGCTTTCGATTTGGCCCTCGGCGTTGTATCTCAACTTGACGTGCGGCTGCGTCAGCGAAAGCGAGTCGTCGCTACCGTCGTTTTCGCCCAGACAGCGTTTGATCTCGTCGACCGGAATCCGGCGATCGCTCAGCACGACCGTGATCGACGTCACGTCATCTTGTTTGACTTCATAGGCCAGGGCCTGGGTCAGCTTGTATTGGCGATTGCCGACCGACAGCTTGCCTTCGGCCGGCGCAGGCTCGGCCGCCGGCGCAACGGCCACGGTGAGCTCCAGCGACAAGCAGGCGACGATCAACGACAGGTGCGAGATCCGAGCAATGAGTATGGGCTGCGGCATATATGGCTGTCCTCCTGTTCCGAGAAAGGCCGTGCGGCGCTCGCCTTCTTGTACTGAGATCGCGCCAGCATTGCCAGCGAATCTGCCGCCGGCGGCCCGCCCGCAGCGCCAACTGACATTCGGTCCGCGCGCGGCGATTCGTATAATCCCGCCCCGCGCCGAGGTGACTGCCTCGGGCGATGTCCCTTGAGCTCTCGCGGAGATGAAGGCCATGCGCACGTATTCCGGACTACGTTGGGCGCCTTTCGTGGTGGCGCTGTTGATCGTTGGCGCCAGGGCGCCAGCCTTGCTCGCCGGTGAGCCTGCCTGCCCGCCGGAAGCCACGGCGGGGGGGTGCGCCGATGGATGCCGAGCGGCGGCGAGCGAAACCGTACCGCTGGCGATCCCGCTGCCGGCCGTGTTGATCGAACGGATTTGCGGCGAAGCCTGCGCGGCGGCGGGGGACGATTGCCCCGAGGCATGTGCCGACCCGCTCGCGCCGCTGGCCGCGCAACAGGCCGAAGAAATCCTCGAGCTGATGCAAGTCACCGGGCCCAGCGTCCTCGAAGGCAGCGTGTTCGTCGCGGATTCGCCGTGCGACGAATCGACGTGCCCCGAACAGCCGGCCGCGGAGATCAGCAATGAGCATGTCGCCCAGTTCCTGACCGAGCTGTGTCGCCAGGGGCTGGCCGCGCAGGTGCAGGCAAGCGATCAGGGCGAGTTGGAGATCGAACTGGTTAACTGCGAAGACGAGGAGTGCGACGAGGAGCAGGAAGCAGAGGCCGAATGCTGCGAGCGCGAATCGAAGTGCCCGAAGTGCGACCACCACGAATGCGAACATTGCCGGAAGGCCAAGCACGGCAAAGGCCATCATCCCAAGCACGGCAAGCAGGCCCACAAGTGCAAAGGCGATGGCGACGAGCGGTGTGCCCGTTGCCGCCGGCATGATGACGATGACGAGGATGACGACGACGATTCGGATCATGCCGCGCACCACGGGCATGCTCATTGCCGGCATGGTCATCATCACGCCGGGCAGGGTCATCACCATGCACGCGCCGAACACGATCCCGGCGACGAACACGGTCCCGGCGCTTGCCCGTTCTGTCACGTGCACCCGCAAGCGGCGCAGTGCCCCTGGATGCGCCATCACGGCCCGATGTTTCATCCGCACGGCCCGCCGCACGGGCACGGTCCTCACTCTGGTCACCATCCTGGGCTGGGTGGGTTCCCGATGATGCCGCCGGCCATGTTTGGCGAGGTGGCTCCGGGCGAAACCTTTGAGTTCGAGCTGCCTGCTGAGGGGTTCCTTGGTCCCGGCATGGGCCAGGCGGCGGGTCCCTGGTTCGAAGCTTCGCTGCCTATGAGCTTGCCGACGGACCTGTTGACCCATCTGCGGATGGCGGCGAGCAAGCTCGACGATGCGGCGGACCTGCTGGAATCGATCAACGAATTCGAATCGGCCGACCGCTTGCGGACCGAGGCCGACCGGCTGCGCGGGCGGGCGCGTGAGCAGTTGCACGAGCCGGCGGACGGCGAAAAGCATGCCGAGAGCGAATTGGAGCTGATCCCGCCGGTCGCCGAGCCTTTCGAGGGACCGGTGGAAGAACCGGAGACCGAGGGGACCGCACAACGGCTGAGCGACCAGATCCGCCAGGCGTTCCAGGGTCCGCGGCAACGCGACTAGGTCGGGCTGCCCTCCAACCCTGCTCAGAATATCGCAATGCGGCCGCCGGAGAGCTTGTCTCTCCGGCGGCTTTTTTTGTCGACGGTTGGGTCTCTGACGGCTGTGCGGCGCCTGAGATCACAAAGTTTGACGTTTCCGCGGGCGGTCGTTAGTGTGGACGGAATCTCGGGTTATCGCTTGGGGCAGGACCGGAACACTCCCCGAGACGCTTCTCCCGGCGCTAATCTCGTCCTTGCCGGTAGACCTCCGGGGGGGGCCGTCCTCAGCGGCGGCCGCCAGTGCCCGGGGCATCCCGGTTGGGCCGTTGCGCGGTGAGAAGAGGCTGGCATCTCGGCACTTCCGCGGATATCAAGGCTTCGCGCCTCGGTGCGACGCCCCGTTCGGCTTGCGTCGGTCGAACCACAATCGCATTTCCCTTTCGCTGCGAGAATTTTGGAGCATGGCGACCAGCATGCGCTCGTTTACGGACATCTTGATTCGCCAGGGCGTGATCAGCCGGGATCAGCTCACCGAGGCCGAGCAATTGGCCAAGGCCTCGAACATGAACGTAGGCGACGCGCTGGTACGCCTGGGATATGCCACGGGCGAAGAGGTCATGCGGGCCGTGGCCCAAGCGCACAATCTCGACTTTGTCAATCTGGCCGAGGTGGTCATTCCGCCCTTGGTCATTGAGATGGTTCCTGAGAGTTTTGCCCGGGAAAACATGGTGCTGCCGATGGCGCTCGAGGACGGAACGCTGAAGGTCATCGTCAGCGATCCCGACGACTTGGACGCGCTGGACAAGCTGCGATTCATCATCAATCGGAAGGTCGAAATCGCCGTTTCTCCGCGGGAAAGCATCAGCGAAGCGATCAATCGCTTTTACGGGCAGACCGAAGGCGAAAGCGCCGACTCGATGCTCCAGGAGTTCACCGACACGGCGATCGACTTTACGGAGACCGAAGAAGACAAGGGCGACGAAGACGTCGTCGACGAATCGGCAGCCCCGATCGTCCGGCTCGTACAACTGATCATCACCGAGGCGGTTCAGCTCCGGGCCTCGGACATCCATATCGAACCATTCGAAGACCGCATCCGAGTGCGGTACCGGATCGACGGTGTGCTCATCGAGCGCGACAGCCCTCCCAGGCGTCTGTTGGGGGCGATTCTTTCGCGCATAAAAATCATGGGCAAAATGGATATTGCTGAGCGGCGCCGACCCCAGGACGGCCGCATCAAGGTGACGGTCGGGAGCAAGGAGCTCGATCTGCGCGTGAGCGTGTTACCGACCAATCACGGGCAGTCGGTCGTCATGCGCATCCTGGACAAAGACAGCATCAAGGTCGGCGTGCGTCAGTTGGGGATGTCCGACGAGGACTTCCGCAACTTCAAGAACCTGATCCGACGCCCGAACGGGATCATCCTGGTGACCGGGCCGACCGGGTCGGGTAAGACGACCACGCTCTATGCCGCGCTGAACGAGCTGAACCGGCCGGACCGGAAGATCATTACCGCCGAGGACCCGGTCGAGTACTACCTGCCGGGGATCAACCAGGTGGAGATCAAGCACAGCATCGGGCTCGATTTTTCGCGCGTCATCCGCGCCATGCTCCGCCAGGCCCCGAACGTGATCCTGGTGGGTGAGATGCGTGACTCGGAAACAGCCCAAATGGGAATTCAGGCCTCTCTGACTGGACACTTGGTATTTAGTACATTACATACGAACGATGCGCCCGGTGCCATTACACGTTTGATCGACATGGGCGTACCCTCCTATTTGGTGGTAAGCAGCGTGATCGCCATCCTGGCCCAACGATTGGTACGCGTCGTTTGCACCAAGTGCAAGCAGCCGTACATGCCGTCGGATGCCCAGTTGGACGCCGCTGGGATCCCGCCGGAGATGGCAGCGAAGGCCCAGTTCATGCGTGGCAAAGGGTGCGGAAACTGCCAGCGGACGGGCTTCCGCGGACGCCTAGGGATCTTTGAATTGTTGCTGATGCAGGCGAAGGTCCGCGAGTTGGCATTCCAGGGGGCGTCGGCGCAGGAAATTCGCAAAGTGGCTACGGCAGGCGGGATGCGCACGCTGTACCAGGACGGCATCCTCAAGGCCATGAAGGGGATCACCACGCTGGAGGAGATTCTCCGGGTGGCCAAGAAGACGGAGTAGCCTCGGGGTTCAGTCGGGTGCCCCGCGCTGGTCCACACGGGGCCGCAGGCGACGGTCAGGGACTCGCAAAATTGGTTGCGATTGGTTTGCTCGGATTTGGGAGAGTCGCTCGCGGTTCGGCGTGCCTCGCCGGGGGGGCGGTGCCGGAGGACCGTGGGCGTTTGGAAACACAAACTGCAAATTCGGAACGACAGATTTGGCGTACGGTGCGCGACGGCCGAATAATCTCTCGCCTACGACCCCTATGCCGTGCACAGGCGGAACGGCGGTGGGCCGGGCTCGACGAGATTCTTCGGCCAGCGCGACGACGCTCGGAACACGTCTCGCGAACGTCTCGACGGGTCAACCGGTCGCCGCGCGAGTTGGGGAACTCGCCGTCGGGTACGGTCGCGTCGCAGGCGCTTGCGCCCTGGATGGGAGAGGTGCGCGGCTGGCCCCCCGAACGGGCGCTGTCGGCGCCCTTCCGCCACCGCAGTTTCCTCGCCGGCAGCAGGGCTAAGGGCTAAGAGAATCGCATGGCCACGATCCTGATCGACAAGCTGTTGCAGACCATCGTCAATACGGGCGCTAGCGATCTGCACATTGCCGTCGGCCAACCCCCGGTCATCCGTCTCGACGGCCACTTGCGCCGGCTCGACACCAAGGTGCTCGAATCGGAAGACACCGTCGGCCTGATGAAGAGCATCACGCCCGACCGCTGCCAGCAAGAGCTGCAGCAAGTCGGTGGTTGCGACTTCGGGTTCGCGTTTGGCGAACAGGCCCGGTTCCGCGTCGCGGTGTTCAAGCAGCGCGGCAACATCGGCATGGTGTTGCGGCAGATTCCGAACAAGTTCCTGACGATGGAGCAGTTGGGGCTGCCGACCGTCTGCAAGGAATTGATCATGCGGCCCCGCGGGCTGTTTCTGGTGACTGGGCCGACCGGCTCGGGCAAGAGCACCAGTCTGGCGAGCATGATCAACCACCTGAACGAGGCGGTCGACCACCACATCATCACGATCGAAGACCCGATCGAGTTTTATCACAAGCACAAGAAATCGACGGTCAACCAGCGGGAAATCGGCGTCGACGTGCCGAGCTTTCCCGAGGCGATCCGCCGGGCCCTGCGGATGGACCCCGACGTGATCCTGGTCGGCGAAATGCGCGATCTGGAAACGATCGAGGCCGCGATCACGGCGGCCGAAACGGGGCACATCGTCTTCGGCACGCTGCACACGACCGGCGCCGAAGGCACGGTGAACCGCATTATCGACGTGTTCCCGTCGAACCAGCAGGAACAGATTCGCGTGCAGTTGTCGACGTCGATCATTGGCGTGCTGTCGCAGGCCTTGCTGCCGAAAAACGGCGGCGGGCGCGTCGCCGCGCACGAGATGCTCGTGGTCACGCCGGCCATTGCCAACCTGATCCGCGAAAACAAGACCTTTCGCATCACGTCATCGATCCAGACCGGGGCCAAATACGGGATGCAGTTGCTCGATGATGCCTTGTTCCGCCTCTGGAAAAGCGGAACCTGCTCGAAGGAAGACTGCATGTTCCGGTGCAATCGACCGGACGATTTGGCGGCCAGAATCGCGCGGGCCGAACGGGGGCTGTTTGACGAGGAGAACGGTGCGGGCGAGGGCGAGCAGGACGAATCGCGTGGCAAGCCGGTGAAGCAACGCTGAGCGACTCTCCGCGGACGTCCGTCGCGCACACACGCGCGGCGGCACGGCGTGGGGGCTAGCGGGCACGGCAGCGCCGTGGGGATGGGCCGTGGGGATGGGCCGCTTTCGGCAGGATCGCCGAAAGGCCAGGAAGGCGCCAGCCGGCGTAGGGAATCGCTGCGTATCCCTTCGTGCGCACGCGCGGCGGCGCGCGGTTCGCGCCAACAACGACGGTTCCGTCTGACTCGTAACACCTCGCACTTTCAGCATCACGCACCCCAGGCACAGTCAACCCATGGCCATGCGGCGGCTCGGACAGATTCTGGTCGATCTCGGTTTCATCACCGACGAACAGCTCGAGATGCTGCTCGAAGAGCAGCAGAACCGGCCCGGCGAGCTGCTGGGTAAGGTTGCCGAGAGCATGAGCCTGATCACCGACGATCAGTTGGCCCAGGCCTTGGCCGAGCAGATGGGCCTGCGGACGATTGCCCTGGGCGACACCGTGGTCCCGCCCGAGGTGCTGCAATATGTGACCGAGCCGATGGCGCTGCTCTACCGGATCGTGCCGGTCAGCTTCCGCGACAACACGCTGGTCATCGCCACCTGCGACCCGCAAAAGCTCTCGATGCTCGACGAGCTGCGCAACTTCCTGGGCTACGACATCCGCGCGGTGGTGGCCACGGAGCGCGACGTGCTGGCCGCGCTCGACCGCTACTATTCGGCGGCCGGCGAGAGCGTGGAAAAGCTCGTCGGCGAGATGGAGGACGACACCGACCTGCAAAAGGCGATCGCGTCGCTCAGCGGCGGCGGCCCGATCGAGCTGGCCGACGTCGAGGCCATGGCCGACAGCGCTCCGGTCCGCAAGCTGTTGAACATGGTGCTGCTGCTGGCCATCAAAGACCACGCCAGCGACTTGCACTTCGAGCCGTTCGAAGACGAGTTCAAGATCCGCATCAAGGCCGACGGCGTGCTCTACGAAATGGTCCCGCCGCCGCGGCACCTGGCCTTCGCCATCACGACCCGCATCAAGGTCATGGCCAATCTCGACATCGCCGAGCGGCGGCTGCCGCAAGACGGGCGCATCGAGCTGACCGTCGGCGGCCACCCGGTCGATTTGCGCGTCAGCGTGTTGCCGACCATGTTCGGCGAGAGTGTAGTCATGCGGGTGCTCGACCGCTCGGTCGTGTCGCTCGACTTGAACAACGTCGGGATGAACCCGCCGACGCTCAAATCTTTCCGCGAAGTGATCGGCAAGCCCAACGGCATCGTGCTGGTCACCGGGCCGACCGGTTCGGGCAAGACGACCACGCTCTACAGCGCGCTCAACGAGCTCAATTCGCCCCACGACAAGATCATCACCACCGAGGACCCGATCGAATACGACATCGACGGGATCGTGCAAGTGCCGATCGACCACGGCATCGGCAACACGTTTGCCGCGTGCCTCAGGGCCATCTTGCGACAAGATCCCGACAAGATCCTGGTGGGTGAGATCCGCGACCTGGAGACGGCGGAAATCGCGGTGCAGGCCTCGCTCACGGGGCACATGGTGTTCAGCACGCTGCACACGAACGATGCCCCCAGCACGATCACGCGGATGCGCGACATGGGTATTCAGCCGTTTTTGATCACTGCCACGGTCGAGGCGATCTTGGCCCAGCGGTTGGTCCGGCGAATCTGTGCCCAGTGCCGCGAGGAAACCAGCGTCACGACCGACATGCTGGCCGACCTGCAGCTCACGCCCGAGGACGTCAAGGGCAAGAAGTTCTACCGCGGTCGCGGCTGCGATGCCTGCAACAACACCGGCTACAAGGGGCGCGTCGGGTTGTTCGAGCTGATGATCATGAACGACAACCTTCGCGACATGATCATCCGCAACGTGACGACCGACGAGCTGCGCGAAGCGGCCCGGCGCTTCGGCATGGTCACCTTGCGCGACGCGGGTCTCGACGCGGCCTATGGCGGCATGACCACGATGGACGAAGTCATCCGCGAAACGATTTTGGAAGCCTAAGCCACTCCCCACACTGACGCGATTTATTCGCCCGACGAAGAGTAGCGAGCCATGCCCAGTTTTCAGTTCGAAGCGATGGATGCGGCGGGCAACGAGATCAAGGACGTGATCGATGCCCAGAGCGAAGAAGAAGCGCAAGCGACAATTCGTCAGCGCGGCTACTTCGTCACCAAGCTGACCGTCAAGAAAAGCCGCAAAGACGCGGCCGCCAAGAAGAAGACCGGCGGCAAGAAGAAGTCGTTTGCCATCGGCGGCGTCGGCGGCAAGCAATTGACGACGTTCACGCGGCAGTTGTCGATTCTGCAGGACGCCGGCTTGCCGATTCTGCGCAGTTTGCGGATTCTCGAGCAGCAGGCGAAGCCCGGCCGGCTGAAAAACTCGCTGATTGACGTCTGCGACGACATCGAAGGCGGCTCGACGCTGTCCGAGGCGATGGCCAAGTCGCCCAAGGCGTTCGACCGGCTGTACGTCAACATGATCAAGGCCGGCGAGGCGGGCGGTGCGCTCGAAGTCATTCTCCGCCGCCTGGCCGAGTTCAAGGAACGCAGCGAATCGCTCAAGCGCAAGGTCAAAGGCGCGCTGATCTACCCGATCGTCGTCGTCGGGGTCGCCATCCTGATCCTGGTGTTCATCATGATCAAGATCGTGCCGGCCTTTAAGAAGATCTTCGAGGAGTTCGATCTGACGCTGCCCAAACTGACGCAGGTCCTGATCGACGTCTCGAACTGGACCGTCAACTACTTCTACCTGATCCCGGCCATCCCGATCGGCATCTGGCTGTTCGTCAAGCTGGTGCGCAAGTTCAAGGCCGGCGCCTATGGCTGGGACTTGTTCACCATCCAGATGCCGGTTTTCGGCCAGTTGCTCGAAAAGAACACCATGGCCCGGACCAGCCGGACCCTCGGCACGCTGGTGGCCTCGGGCGTGCCGATTCTCGAGGCGTTGAACATCACCCGCGAGACGGCCGGCAACACGGTGTTCGAGTATCTCTACGGCAAGATTTACGAATCGATCCGCGAAGGTGAATCGATCGCGCAGCCGATGAAGGAGTTCTCGAAGCCGGGCTTCCATCCCGTGGCGCTGTTCTTCTGGGCCCTGTTCGTCACGCCGGTGGCGGGCCCTTTGATGTACCTGCTCAAGTTGAACAACCGGATCGTCGACGACCTGGTCGTGAACATGGTCGACGTCGGCGAAGAGACGGGCGAGCTCGACACGATGCTCTACAAGGTGGCCGACACCTATGACGAAGAAGTGACGGTGCTCACCGAAAGCCTCGTCAGTCTGCTCGAGCCGTTGATGATCGTCGTGCTCGGCGGCATGGTCGGGTTCATCGTCATCGCGTTGTTCTTGCCGTTGATCGACTTGATCCAGAACCTGAGCAAATAGCCCCCCCATGATCCACGGACACAAGGAGAGCACCCAGATGAGCGCGGAGGCAACCTGCAAGAGCGTCCTGGCCCGGCGGCGGCGTGGGTTCACGCTGGTCGAGCTGCTGATGGTAATCATCGTGGTCGGCATTCTGGCCGGCCTGATCCTGGCGGCGGTTGGTCCCGCGCGTACCGCGGCCCGCAACGCGAAGGTCTCGGCGACGATGAGCCAGTTGACGATCGCGCTGGAGAACTTCAAGCAGAAGAACTCGACGTATCCGGTGACGTGTGGGGACACGCGAACGGTCAATGAGACTTTTGCCGGTACGGGGGTCACGGTCGACGCGCGCCAAGCAGTCTTTCGTCGCGTGTTGCGCGCGATGTTTCCCCGATTCACGCAGCCCAGCACCTGGAACGACGGCACTAATCCGACCTGGGACGACCCGTCGACCTATGCCGACCTGCACGATTACTTCGCTGCGGCGACCCGGAGTGATCCATCCTTCCCCGATGGACTCAGTCTGGAAACGCTCGATGCGGCCGAATCGCTCGTGTTCTGGCTGGGCGGAATTCCGCACATCACCAGCACGAGTCCATACACGGTCGAGTTGACCCGATTCGCGGCCGATCCCCGGAACCCGATTCAACGCGAAATTCGCGACGATCCCACTCCACAAACGACGCTGTATACCTCCCGCCGCACCGATCGGCTGTTTGAATTCGGCGGCTTGAAGCTGGTCGACTCCGACGGCGACGGCTGGCCCGAGGCGGTGCCCGACGTCGGCGATGTCGAGAGCACCCCGCCGCTGGTTTATTTCGATGCGGGCTCGTATGACTCCCATCCGTTCTACCCGCCCGCGACCGCGGAGGGCATGAACCTCATCAAGAAGCAGTGGGGTGTCGCCCAGCCGTATGCGCAGACTCTCAATGCCGCGACCAGGGTGCCGCGATACGCGGGCGAGGGAAAATACCAGATCGTCTTCGCCGGGCAGGATATGAAGTTCGACGACACGACGGAGCAAAGCTTCAACAACGATATTACCAAGCTGGACGACTATGTGCTCGACCGGATCAAGCTGCTCTCCGGGGGGGGTGGATATTACCACCAAGGGTCGGGAGAGAGTGAGGCGGCCCCCGGTTCGGAGGCCGACAACGTGACGAGCTTTACCGAGAAGCAACTGGGCGACGCGGTGACGAAGCCATGAGCGATGGCGGCCGGACAATACGTTCGCGGCACGCGTTTACGCTGGTCGAGATGCTGGTCGTGATCACGATCATCGGCATCCTGGCCTCGCTCACGCTGGGCGCGCTGTACGTCTCCGGCGAATCGGCCAAGCGGCAACGCACGATCTCGGTCGTCAATAAATTGCACGCGCTGCTGATGCAGCGCTACGGATCGTATCTGAGCCGCCGCGTGCCGATCGACCCGCTCATCGACGACAACGCCGACGGCATTCCCGATATTCCCCGGTACGACAGCGACGGCGACAGGATGCCGGATTCCGACGTCGATGCGTTGTTTGGCGCCACCAATGGTCAGGTGACAATCTTCACGAACGCCGTCGATCACTACACGGCCTTCGGGGCTGTTCCCTACCGGGTGGTCAACGCTGGCGACGCACAAATCGTGAAGGACG
>JAIBBZ010000028.1 GCA_019694435.1 Pirellulales bacterium | reverse complement strand
GGAGGAACCAGCCGTGCACGCCGTAGGCGGCGCAGCGCTGCAACTGCATCGCGGGCCAAGCCCCGGAAGCGTACAGGGCTTCGGCAGCCGCAGCTAACTCGAGGCAAAGCTGCGCCAGCGCAGGATCGTCCGGCGAGCGCACCTGGCGGGCCTCGCCAACCGGCGACAGGGCCGAGGCGGGTTCGTCGAGCATGGCGGAAACACTCGCAAGCGTCGCGGCGAAGGGACCCCCGTCAAGTTACGGTAGCCGCGCCGGCGCGGCAAACCACTGCGGCAGAATACACTCGGGCAAACCAGGGCCCTTCGCCCCGTGGGCGACCGCTGTTCGCTCCGGCGCCGCCGCCCGCTATACTTTCCCCAAATTGCGATATCATGGGCCGCTGCGACTCGGCCGCACCCGGGGCGCACTCTCTCTAGTACGGATGCAATGAGCCAGATCAAAACCGCCGTCGAGCAGGTGCAAGTGCCCAAGATCACCGGGCTGTCCGCCGAGACCCTCTACGAGAAGTGCGTGGCCCTGGCCCGCAACTTGTGGTGGTCCTGGCACCCGGAGGTGACCAACCTGTTCCGCGATCTCGATCCGATTCGCTGGCGCCAATTGGATCACAACCCGATCGCGCTGCTGGCCGAATTCACTCCCGAACGGCTGGAGATGCGTGCTGCCGAGTTGGTGCTGTACAGCCGCATCAACTATGCCTACCGGCGACTGAAGGAATACATTGCCGCCGGGCCGCAGACCTGGGCCGCGACGCACGCCGGCGTGCTGGGGTCGAAGCCGGTCGCATATTTCTCGGCCGAGTTCGGCCTGCACGAATCGGTGCCGATCTATTCGGGCGGCTTGGGTGTGCTATCGGGCGACCACATCAAAAGCGCCAGCGACCTCGGTGTGCCGCTCGTGGCGATTGGGTTGTTCTACGACCAGGGCTATTTCAAGCAGCGGCTCGATAACGACGGCTACCAGATCGAGGAATACCTCGATACAAAAGTCGAGAGCGTGCCGATGGAGCCGGCCTGCGGCACCGACGGCAAGCCGATCAGCGTGCGGATCGAAACCCGCACGGGCCCGCTTCACGCCAAGGTGTGGTTGATGCGCGTGGGCCGGGTGCGGTTGTACCTGCTCGATTGCGACGTCGACGGCAACAGTCCCCAGGACCGCGAGCTGACCAGCCGGCTCTACGGTGGCGACCATCGCACGCGTATCCGCCAGGAGCTCGTGCTCGGCGTGGGCGGCGTCAAGGCGCTCCGAGCGCTCGACATCACCCCGGGCGTCTACCACCTCAACGAAGGTCACAGCGCTTTTGCCACGCTGGAAGCCGTGCGCGAACGGATGGAGCACGACGGCCTGAATTTCGACGAAGGGCTGCGCGAAGTGGCCCAACGCGCGGTCTTCACCACGCACACGCCGGTGCCCGCCGGTCACGACCGCTTCGACGGAGGCCTGATCGAGGAACACCTGGGCCCCTTGCGCGACTCGCTGGGCATCTCGTTCGACCAATTGATGGGCCTGGGCCGCGTCGAACCGCAGAACCCGCACGAGTCGTTCTGCATGACGGTGCTGGGACTGAAGATGTCGCGGCGGGCCAACGCCGTCAGCGCGCTGCACGGACACGTCTCGCGGCGGATGTGGGCCCACCTGTGGCCTTGGCGCGTCGAGGAAGAAATCCCCATCGGCCACATCACTAACGGCGTGCACATCCCCACCTGGCTCGCCTGGCAGATGCAGCAGCTCTACGATCGCAATTTTCCGGTCGATTGGATGGACCGGATGGGCGAGCCCGACGTCTGGCAGAACATGCACCAGGTCGACCCGGGCGAATTGTGGGAAACGCACTACGCGCTCAAGAACCTGCTGATCACCTTCGTGCGGCGCCGGCTCAGCCGGCAGTGCCGCCGGCGCGGCGAGCCGGATGAAGTCGTCGAAGCGTCGCGCAACTTGCTCGACCCGAACGTGCTGACGATCGGCTTTGCCCGCCGGTTCGCCACGTACAAGCGGGCCGATCTGTTGCTGACCGACGTCGAACGGCTGTACGCGATGATCAGCGACCCCGAGCAGCCGATCCAGATCATTTTCGCCGGCAAGGCGCACCCCGCCGACGAGCCCGGCAAGCAGTTGATCAAGCGGATCGCGAACCTCCGTCACGACGGCCGGTTTGCCAATCGGATCGCGTTCGTGGAAGACTACGATGTGAACGTCTGTCGCCACATGATCCAAGGCGTTGACGTCTGGCTGAACAACCCGCGCCGGCCGCTCGAAGCGTCGGGCACCAGCGGCCAGAAGGTCGTGCTCAACGGCGGATTGAACCTGTCGGTGCTCGACGGCTGGTGGGCCGAGGCGTACGACGGCACCAACGGCTTCTCAATCGGCCGCGGTACCAGCCATGTGTCCGACGAGATCAGCGATGCCCGCGACGCCGGATACCTGTACCGCGCGCTGGAAGAAGAGGTCGTGCCGTTGTACTACGATCGCGACGTCGATGGTCTGCCGCGGCATTGGATCAAGCGAATGATGAATTCGATCGCCTCGCTGGCCTGGCGCTTCAGCGCGCACCGCATGGTGATGGACTACGTGCGCAGCGGGTACCTGCCCGCGGCCGGCGGCATGAGCTGCGATATGAACATTCGCTAGAGCCGCGCAGGGAGACGTCCGCCGTGGCCGATGCGTCTGGCGAAGATGCCGCGGTCGCTACGGCAACGCATCGGTCGCCGGCCGATGCGGCGGGCGGCCTCGATCGCGAACTGTTCTGGTTCGGCGTGGCGGCGTTTGTTCTGAGCCGCGTCTACATCACGCTGTTCTTTCAGCCGCAGATGTCGGATGTCGAGTTCTACTTCACCAAAGCCGTGCAGGTCATCGATCTGCACCGGCCCATCTATGGCCCCGAAAGTGCCGGCAAGGTCGAGTTGGGCTATCCGCCTGGCGCGTGGTGGCTGATGGCGCTGCCTCGGGTTATCGACCCGCGGCCCTGGACCGAGGCCACGCACCAGCAGGTGTTGCGCGGCTATTACGCGCGGTTTCGGCTGATGATGGCGGCCATCGACCTGGCGAGCTTCGCGCTGTTGGCGGCCGCGCTGCGGCGGCTGAACCCCGCTCTGGCGGCCTGCGGCGTCTGGGGATTCACGTTGTGCTCCTTCGCGCTCGCGCATGTGCTCTATGACAAGACCGACCTGGGCGTTTGGGCCTGCGTGTGCTTGTGGGCCTGGTGTTGGACGCGGCGCGACGCGACGCGACCGCTCGACGCCTGGACTTGCCTGGGGCTGGCCGCCGTGGGATTCGGCGTCGCCGTGAAGCTCGTCACGGCCGTGATGGTGCCGTTTCTGCTGATCGGTGTGTGGCAAACGCGGCGCCGCGCAAGCGACCTGGCCTGGGGGGCGTCGATCGTCGCGTTGGCCGCGGGACTGCCCTTCGCCGTCTATGTGCCGACGTCCGGCAGCGACGTGCTGCTCTTCCTCGCGCGACACGGCGGCCGGTCGCTACAGCTCGAGTCGACCTATGCGTCGCTGTTGATGCTGGTCTACCCGTTGGGAGTCGAGCTACGGCCCGTCTATGAAATCAGCGCCTGGCATCTCGCAGGGCCCGTGGTGCCGGCGGTACGCCTGGCGGCGACGGTCTGCACCTATGCCGGATTCGGCCTGGCGATCGCTTGGGCCTGGTGGCGGCGCGCCGCATTCGGCGAGCCCTTGGCGTTTCGCGCGGCGGCGCTGGCCCCAGCTGCCCTGCTCTGCGTGGCCCACGTGTTGTCGCCGCAGTATTTCGTCTGGGGGCTCGGCGTGCTGGTGCTCGTGGGCGTCGAGCTGCGCGACCTGCGGCGCTACCTGGCTCTGCTCACTGCCGCCTTGGCCGTAGCCGCGTTGACCACCTTTGTGTTCCCTTACCACCTTGACGAGGCATACCGCTGGGGCGGCAAGGCCGTGGCACAACCCTACAACCTGGTCAGGGCGTTTCATTGGATTCCGCGAACCGCGCTCGTCGCCCGCAACGGGATCTACGTGGCCCTCGTCGCGTGGCTGGTAACCCGTCTGCTGATTATGCCGGCCGGACGTCGCGCAGCGGGCCGGGGGGTGTAACACACCCGCCCGTTTTTCGCCTCCTGCGGTAGCGGCAGCACGGGGCTGCCGCAAAGTCTCCTGGCCAGCTCGGGCCACTCACAGCCCGGGCTGGCCGTTTGCCCACCGCCGGAGCCGCACGATGATCGCCACGAAATCCAGCCTCGCCCGCCGCCCGTCAACCAACTCGGTTTTCGTCCTCCGAGGACGCAGCACCACGACCGCGGTGCGCATCGACCGCGCCGCGGCAAGTTCCCTGACCGTGGCGGTCGAAAGCTTCTTTCAGCTCGAAACACATCTGGCGGGACAGTTCATCGCCGTGGCCGGCGCGGCCGGCTTTGCCGTTCGCCGCCAGGCAACCATCGAGGCAATCGATGCGCTACTCGACGTGTTTGAACCCGACGCATCGACACGCCGCCGCTGGCTGGAACGGGCCGCGACGACCTTGGCCGAAGAGCTTCTCGACGCAGGTGCGGACGAGGCAGCCGTGGCCGGTACGGCGGCCGACGCACTCGCGCCGCCCATCACCGCCTCGATCGGAGGCATGATGGTTGCGGCTCGATTGCGACAGGCCGTCGCCGCCAACGGTCGGGCCATCGGTCCATTGGCCGCTCAGCTCGCCGCGGCGGCCCGGGCCGGTTCGCTCGGCATGACGCTCGAATCCTTGGTCGTGCAACTCCTGCAAGTCCGCACCCACCTGCTGCTCCGCAGCAGCTCTGCCCGTGAAGAGCTGGCCGTCTATGTGGCAGTCGCTCAGCGAAGCATCCGGGGACTAACCGGCCGGCCGAAGAAATTCGTACAGGTGCGGTATGCCGCCGGCGGCGCCGTGGGATGTTCCAGCCTGGTCGAGCTGAACGTCGTGGCCTGAGGGCCGATCCTTGTCCTTCGACCAAGACGGATGGGCAAACCAGGCAGGATCTTGGCGAGATTAGTGATAATGAACACGAACTCTCTTTGAATTCTCACAAATTCTTTGCTTGACTCCGTTTACGGTCGCCGATAAATTGAGAACAAGAATTCTTATTCTATTCTCACAAACTTCGGCGCGACCAGCAGTTACGCGGTCCCGATGCGGCGATGAGTCAAGCTCTCACTACGCACCAGCTCCACTGGGTGCATCCGCCCCGGCAGTCGCGTAGCCAGGAAAGCCTTGAACGGCTCCTGGACGCCGCTGAAGAGCTATTTGCCAGTAAGGGCTTCGAACAAACGACGATTGCCGAACTGGTGCGCAAGGCCAATTCGTCGGTCGGGGCCTTTTATCTGCGGTTCAAAGACAAGGACGCCGTGCTGTTTTGCCTGCACGAACGTTTTTGCGAAGCTGCCCAGGCCACGGCCAGCGACGTGCTCGACGGCCAGCGTTGGGCCACCAGCACGATCCGCGAAATTCTGGCCGAAACCGTCCCGTTTCTGGTCGAGGTCTATCGCCAACGCAGCAGCTTGTTTCGGATGTTCATTCTTCGCAGCGGCACCGACCCTCAGTTTGCCCAGCGCTGGCTGCCCATGCACAGCCATCTGTTCGATCGGGTGCGCGAGTTGCTGTTGGCTCGGCGTGAGGAGATTCATCATCCCGAGCCCGAGGTGGCCGTCGAAATGGGCCTGCAATTGGTGCTCGCCACGCTCGACACGTTGACGTTGTTGCCCGGGATGAACACCCGGGGTCTGCACCTCGACAACCCGAAGCTGCCGGACGAGCTGGTGCGGATGTTTGTGACATACCTCGGTAACTGTGGTCTGGATAATTCTGGCCGGTTCGCCGAGGCAGCAGACGATTAGCCCCCGAACAACCGGGCCGAACCGCCGGCCCCGGCGAACTGTCCCGAGGAGAGCTGTCCCCCGGGACCGTCGGGCGGGCAACTACCGGAAGCCGGAGCGACCAACGAGACCGCCGGAAGCAAAGCAAGAAAATGTCCCGCCGGCCGAACTAGCCCCTGACCGAAACTCCAGTTTTCGCCCGAAACCAGGGCATTGAAATGATCCTTGAGGTGACTTATGCGTAGCCGATTGCTGCTCCCGTGCCTGACGCTGGCCGCCGCGATGGCGACCATGCAGGCACCCGCGTTGGCCGCCGGACTGGCGAGCGAAACGGTGGGCAAGTCCGTAGCGAATTTCAAACTGCAGGACTTCTACGGCCAAGACCATCAATTGTCCGACCTGGCCGACAAGAAGGCCGTGGTGCTCGTGTTCCTCGGCACCGAGTGCCCGTTGGCCAAGTTGTATGCCCCCCGGCTGCAAGAGCTGGCAGACACATACGCCAAGCAAGGCGTGGCCATGGTCGGAATCATGTCGAACCGGCAGGATTCGATCACCGAGATCGGCGCCTTTGCCCGCCGCTTCAAGCTCAAGTTCCCGATCCTGAAAGACACGGGCAACACGGTGGCCGACGCCATCGGGGCGCAGCGCACGCCCGAGGTCTTCCTGCTCGATGCCAATCGCGTCGTGCGCTACTCGGGTCGCATCGACGATCAATACGGCCTGACGGTCGGCAGCGGTTATGCGCAGCCGAAGGTCCGCGTACGGTATCTGGCCGACGCGATCGAACAGGTGCTCGCCGGCAAGCCCGTGGCGCTCGCCTCGACCGAGACGGCCGGTTGCTTGATCGGCCGGGTGCGCGAGGTGAAGGCCGACAGCGAAATCACCTATAGCAACCAGGTGGCCCGCATCCTGCAGAAGAACTGCGTCGAATGCCACCGCGCGGGCCAGATTGCGCCGTTCTCGCTGACCGACTACAGCGAGGTCGCCGGCTGGGCCGACATGATCGCCGAGGTGGTACGCGACGGCCGCATGCCGCCGTGGCACGCCGACACGCGGTTCGGCCACTTCCAGAACGACCGCAGCATGTCGCCGGAAGACAAAGAGACGCTGTTTGCCTGGGTCGCCAACGGCGCTCCTGAGGGCGACCCTGGCCAACTGCCCGAGCCGATCGAATATGCGGAAGGCTGGCAGATGGGCGAGCCGGACGAAGTCATTTACATGAGCGACAAGCCCTACAAGGTGCAGGCCGAAGGGACGATCGACTACCAATACTTCCTGGTCGATCCGGGCTGGAAGGAAGACCGCTGGATCAAGGGCTCGGAATGCCTGCTCGGCAATCGCGAGGTCGTGCACCACATCTTCGTGTTCGCCGTACCGCCGGGGATCGACGTGCCCGATTTCCAGGCCGGCTCCGAGGGCGGTGCCCGCCGCGATCGGGAAGACGGTTTTAATCCCGGTGCCGGCGGCGTCGAGCTGATCGCCGGTGCCGCGCCGGGGACGCCGCCATGGATGTACAAGGACGACATGGGCACGCATCTGAAGGCCGGCACGCGGCTGGTCTTCCAGATGCACTACACGGCCTGTGGCCGCGAGGTCGAAGACCGCAGCGCCGTCGGCTTCCGCTGGGCCAAGCCGGGCGAGATCAAGCACAACGTTGCCATGAACATGGCGATCAACTTCGGTTTCAAGATCCCGGCCGGAGCGAACGAGCATCCCGTCGAGGCGCAGCACAGCTTCAAGCAGGACACGCTGCTGCTGACCTTCGCGCCGCACATGCACTTGCGCGGCAAGTCGTTCAAGTACGACCTGCGCTACCCCGACGGCCACGTCGAGACGCTGTTGAGCGTGCCGCGGTACGACTTCAACTGGCAAGTGATCTACATGCTCAAGGAGCCGCTCTTGGCCCCCGCCGGCAGCACGCTGGAGTGCTATGCCACGTTCGACAACTCGGAAGACAACCTGGCCAATCCCGATCCCACGCAAGACGTCCGCTGGGGCGATCAGACCTGGGAAGAGATGATGATCGGCTGGTTCTCGCAATCGACCGACGTCGATCCGTCGCAACTGCCCGCGGGCCAGTCGCGCACGGCCCGGTTCCTGGCCGAGGTTCAGAAACAGCAACCCAAGGTGAGCGGCCTGCTGAAGAAAGCCGCGGCCGGCGCGGCCAACTCGGATATCGACTGCATGAAGTTCCTCAACCGCCTGCAGCGCGAGGTCCCGCAGATCGATCGCATCTGCGTCACAGTGGTCGAGGAAAACCTCGTCCGCGTGGCCGCGGTGGCGCAGCCGCCGGTGTTCGAGTACCAGTTGGGCACCTCGGGCGAGGAATTCGACCTCGAGGAGACGGCGTTCAACATGTTCGCCGCGAGCCCCGAACCGACGATGATTCCCGACCTGACCGGCGCGCAGCCGCCCGACCTGGCCCGGATGGCCGACGTCGTGCGTTCGAGCTACCACGTACCGATCACGTTGGGTGGCCGCCCGGCCAGCGTGAACTTCTGGAGCAAGGAAACGAACGCCTTCCCGCCGGAAGCCACGGGCCTGTTGCAGGAGCTTGCCAAGCTGGTCGGCACGGCCAAGCCGAGCACGAAGACCAAGGCGAACGACACGGCGAAGAAGTAAAGCCGTACATTCGGTTTGCGGATCGATACCCCTTCAGCCCAGCGAGCCCTCGGTTCGCTGGGCTGATTTTTTGTAGGCGGCCCCAGGTCGGGGCGCACCAACAGAAAGGCCACCGGCGCTCATCGCGCCAGCGGCCTTTGTTGCAATCGCGTTTTGTTTCGCGCCGGCCGCAGCTTCGCGCAGACCAGCCTAGCGCCGGTCAGCTTAGCGTCGGCCGTAGTTGCCACGACGCGCGCCACCACCGCCGCCGCCGCCACGATCTTCGCGCGGCTTGGCTTCGTTGACGGTCAACGGCCGCCCGCCCACTTGCTTCTGATTCAATTCAGCGATCGCTGCCTGAGCTGCGTTGGTGTCGTCCATCTCGACAAAGCCGAAGCCCTTGCTTCGTCCGGTGTCGCGATCTTGGATCACCTGCGCGCTACGCACCGAGCCGAAGGGAGCGAACAGCTCCTCCAGTCGTGCGTTATCGACGTCATAGCTCAGATTACCGACATACAGCTTCATTCCCACGATGACCTACTCCAGGCAATGCACTCGACCAAACATGCTTCCGGGTCGCGGCGGAAGTGGCCAAATATGGTGGCCTGCCAGGCGGCAAGGCGAATGAAACGGCGGATGTTAGTAGAACCGCTCGAACGTCGTCAAACCGATGGCATCAACTATAGCCGCTGGCCGAGCAATGCCTAGGACAGATTCCGGGATTCGTGGAAGTTCTCGCTTGACAGGCCGCAAAAAAAGGGGTGTGCCCCGGCTCGAAGTGCGATTCGAGGCACATCACGCTCGTCCGGGGGCCCGATCCAGCTAGCGGACGGACCGCGGGCGACTGCGCCGCCGGCGCTCGGCCATCAACAACCCCAGGCCGCCGATGGCGGCCAAAACCGCGCTGCCCGGCTCGGGAACCGTGATCAGGTTCACCGTGGCACCGGGCTGGAGCAGCGTGAGCCCCTGATATTCGCCGATCGGGGTCCCGTCGGCCAAGGTGCCTTGGAGTTGATAGTACGGACCGCCGAAGCTGGTGAGTGTCAGGCCATAGCCGTACACGTTCAGCACCGAGGAGTCCAAGAGCACGAACGTTTCGACGGACGACGCGAGCAGTCCGCCGCTGAGGTTCAAAATACTTTGGTTGAACAGCACCGCGGCGCCGGTTTGCGTACCACCAGTTTGGTCGGCAACGACCGAATCGTAGAGTTCCAGGCCGACAAAAGTACCGCCGGAGACGTTGTAGGTGGCCATGCCACGCCCTTCCAGGACGTCGAACGTTCCGCCGGTGATTTCCACGGCCGCCTGGTCACGCGCTCCGAAATAGTTGTCGAATTGGCCGTTGCTGATCGTGGCGCTCGCCTGATCTTCGACGAGCGAATGGTAGCCGTGGAAGTGTCCGCCGCTGATGTCCACCTGAGCCAGGCCGCTGACGTGCAGGTCGTAGTTCGAATCAATGTTGTTACCGGCGCCGCCTTGGAAATCGCCGCCGGTGATGTAGGCCGTCTTGGGGCTGTAGGCATTGATCCGCACGCCGGCGCCGCCGTTGTACCCGCCGTTGCCGCCAGTGAACGAGCCGCCGCTGATCGACAGCGACTGGAAGTCTTCGAAGTACGCTCCCGCGCCGCCGCCAAATGGGTCGGTCAGCGCGTCACCGTTGCCGCCGGTGAGATTGCCGTTGGAGATCGTCACGTGGCCGTTGGCGGCATAGACGCCGGCACCGCCTTGCTTGCTGCCGTCGCCGCCGGCGATGGTTCCGCCGGAAATGTCGAGCGTCGAGCCCGCGCCGTACATGCTGATCGCAGTGAAGCCTGCCGGGTCGTCATCGGTGCCCTGCACATCGGCGCCCGTCACCACGTGGACGGTCGTATTGTTGCTGATCACGACGTCGCCGTCTGCGCCGGAGATCGTGTGCGAGCCGCCGTCGCTGTAGTTCGTCGCGCGCGCCAGATGCGCTACGCACAAGATTCCCCAGATCAAGGTAGCGCGCTGGCCCCACGTCGTCCACGATGCTGCCCGCGCACCATGCGCAACGAGACGAGATCGGTTGCTTGTGAAACTCATTAGTCCCCCCCACAGGAAAAGTTACACCTGCGCTACTCAATCCTTGGCGCGTACACCGCGACAACTGGGTACGAACTGGATTACGGCCGAGAACAGCGCGACTGGCCAACAAAGCCCACGCGTCGCGTGCACCCATCGCGAATCTACTCAGGAAAACACTCGCAAAAAACCAGTGTTGCAAGCGGTTCAATAGGCTATTTGCCGCGTATCCAAAGAAGAATTTTGTTCGTCCCCCGAGCGCCGCGATTGGTGAAACTGCGCATCGGAATCACGGCCAGCACGGCCCTGTACCTGCTTTTTACGATCCGTAGCCCTGGCTGACCGGCGTATTGATCCCTTCCGCGCGTTCGTTTGCCGCAGTGAGGGGGGACCGGCGGCAGTGGATCACCCCGGGGCCGGGGTGTTGTTTTCCGTCAGGTGCGCGAGATTTTCCTGGCGGACCCGGGCGGCTGCCTCGTCGTAGAGAAACGGCAGAAACGCGTATCGCTTGCCTTGAACAACCGGCGAGACCTCGTGCAGCAACGAGCAGGAAAAGACGACTGCCCCGCCGGTTGGCGCACGGTAGCTGCGCGGGCCAAACTCCGGGAAGCAAATATCGCCTCCCTTGTATTCGTCGGAGTTCAAATTGAGCGATACGGCGAAACGCCGATGCGCGGTCCCCTTGGTGGTATTGTCGCGATGCGCGCGAAAATGTCCCCCGGTCGCAGCGTCGTAGCAGGCGACGATGTGGCGCTCGATGCGCGTGGCGTGAAACTGAAACGCCTTGTGAATCTCCGGCACCAGCCGTCGTTGCAGGCGTTGCTGCGCAGCCCGCACGATATTTTGATCGGTGATCTCGTAGTCGGTGCGGCGTTTGTGACCATAATCGCTCACGCGCACCGTCTGCCCCTCGATGTCGCGCATGAAGCCCGAGTCCTGGCCACCGTGTTGCTGGTATTGACCGATCAAGAACCGGCAGAAGTCGGGTTCGAACACCCTCGGCACGACCAGTACCGGCGCAAAGCCCGTCAGCGTCTCGATCTTGGGTAGCGCGGCCAACAAGTGCAGCAGCCGCGCCACGTGTTCTCGCAGGTCGGCACCGAAGGGGAGCACCGCGATCGTGCGCAAGTTCGGATCGATCACTGCGGTGAAGCGCTGGTATTCTTCGCGATCCGGGGCCGACGCCCCGCACAACCGGCTCACGGCCTGGTCAAAATCCCAGAAGAAGACAATGCCCGGCGACTCTTGTTTGACACGCGCGAGGCGTTCGTCATCCGGGTCGGTGCTGACGCCCAGAAAGGCCGCATTGTTGACGTCGAAGCAGTCGCTGTGCCGCTGGATTTCGTCCAGGACAAGACGGCTGCCCGGATCGGCGGCCGAACGGAAAAAACATAGCACGAGGTAGCGGCCAGCCACCGTATCGAAGTGAAACCGCGGATTGATCGTGCTACGAACAGAGAACCATGGAACAGGCTCGAGCGGTATTAGCATGGAGTCCTCGGCAAGACGCTTTCGTCTTCAGGACCGTGGTCCGGCCCAGCTCCAGCAACACTTTATGCTGTGCGCCGACCAGCCGCCAGCCGCTGCGCTCGTGGCCGGGGCCAAGGCTCAGGTCATCATATGCCGCCCGCCGGAGGCGACGATCGTCTGCCCCGTCATGTAGCTGGAATCGTTGCTGAGCAGAAAGCGGATCGTGCCGGCGATTTCCTCCGGCTGGCCGATGCGGCCCATCGGCGTCGCGGCCAGCACGTCGCGAATCCGCTCCTCGGAGAGCACATGGGCCATCTCGGTCTCGACGAGGCCCGGGGCCAGGCAGTTGACCCGTACGTTGCCCTCGGCGAACGCGTCGGCGCAGCAGCGGGCCAGGGCCATCACGCCGGCCTTAGCTGCCGCGTAGTGAATCTGCATCCGTCTGGGCAGCAGCGCCGCGATCGACGAGACGAGCACAATCCGTCCGAACCCATGGGCCAGCATCTCGTCCTTGACCGCAAACACGGTCAGGTAGGCCCCCGTCAGGTTGACATCGATCATCTCGCGCCAGCGAGCTGGGCTCAGTTCGAGATGCGAGGCCAGATTACTGATGGCCCCGCAATGGGCCAGAAAGGCGATCGGCCCCAAGACCGCACGGGTCTGGGCGACCAGTTCGGCGATGTCGGCATCTTGGGAAACGTCACACCGCACGGCCAGGGCTCGGCGTCCGAGCCCTTCGATTTCGCGGACGACCGCCGCGGCTTCGGCCGCCCGCGACGCATAGCTGATCGCGACGTCGGCCCCCTCGCCGGCCAGCCGGAGCGCGGTGGCCCGGCCGATGCCCCGCGATCCCCCGGTGACCAGCGCAACCCGTTCAACAAATTCGGCAGACATCCGGCACCTCGCGACGATCGGCGATGATTCAAGGTTCGCACGATTGTAGCGGAGCCGCCCCAACGTCGCGGGCCTAGGCAGGGCGTTCGCAAGCGACCCGGGCCAGGGACCGGCAACTCGCCGGCCGGGTGCCTGGGGTCGAGGCTCCGCCTGACCCCAGCTTTGCACCGTTTGAATGCTCAGGCTATGCACGGCGGACTAGGCGCCGGCAGCCGCGACCCGCGTGGGGGTGTCGAGCTGGACGTGGATCTGATCGTCGCCCGTCACGCGGAGCAGAAAGGCCCGCCCGCCGAGCACCACGCGTTTCTCGTCCTTGACGTGGAAATGGCACTTCCCCTGCGGATTGTCGATCGGGGCGAGGATCACCAGGTGACCGCCGCCCTTGACGAGCATGGTCGAGCAGGGAATCACGCCATCGACGTGCAGGCCCCAGAAGCTGTCGCCCGTGCGGGCATCGATTTCGGTCATCGTCGACGTGGGATCGACGGTGGCCACGACCGGAGCCGGGGCGACGGCGACCTCTGGCCGCGAGCCGCGCCATTGATAGCCGGCCAGCGCCGCAGTGATGCCGAAAAACAACACACCCACCGAGTAGAAAATATGCCGCTTCATGTTCCGTTCCCCACTTTTCGAGCCAGACGAGATTGCCCGGGGGCAGGCAATGAAATTATTGCGCCGACTCCGGCCCCGACAAACGCAGTCGCACTCGGACAAGGGCCTCGAGCCGCGCTCGCTGGCTCGCTGCGATGTTCGCCGCGTCGCTGCGCGACGAATGCAACGCTTTTGACGCCGAAATTGGCTGCCGACCCACCGCGCCAGTGCGCCCTCGGCGCCCCCAACGGCAGGTCAGCGGCTAGACATCCGGCGTCAACCGCCAGAAAAGCGGGCTCGGGGCTAAGTGGTCCCAAGTGTCCCGCCTGCTACTTATCTCTGTTGCCGCGCTCGACCGGGCGGTCACGTTGCCTCGTCGGCCGCCAAGGTGAGCGGCGAGCCATTTCCTGGTATGTTTGTGCGGGTGTGAACGATCCCCCCGTTCCGGGAGCAAGCTGCCGTGGATGCAGTGCTGTTCGAAAAGCGTGGGCACATCGCCCTGATCACGCTCAACCGTCCCGAGGCGCACAACGCCATCAGCCCGGAAGTCGCCGTCCGGCTGGCCGAGTACTGGCAGATCGTGCATAGCGACGCCGAAATTCGCGTGGCCATCGTCACCGGCGCCGGCGAAGGAGCCTTTTGCAGCGGCGCGGATCTCGCGCGCTTGATCCCCTTGATGACCGGCGCACGGATGCCCGAGGACGAGTGGGACGAAAAGGTGATGAGCGATCCAACGACGTCGATGCGGGCGTTGCTGCGGAACTTCGATCCGGAGAAGCCGGTGATCGCAGCGATCAACGGTTCGGCGCTCGCCGGCGGCATGGAGTTCGTGGTCGCCACCGACATTCGCGTCGCCGCCGACACGGCACAGTTCGCTTTGCGCGAAGTGGTCTGGAGCTTGTTCCCGATCGGGGGCTCGACGGTGCGCTTGCCACGGCAGATGCCGCTGGCGGCCGCCATGGAGATCATGCTCACTGGTAACCCCATCACGGCCCACAGGGCCTACGAACTGGGCTTCGTCAACCATGTCGTGCCGCGCGATCAGGTGCTGGCCAAGGCGCTGGAGATCGCCGAGACGATCGCCGCCAACGGCCCCCTGGCGGTCAAGGCGGTCCGTCAGTCGGTCAAAGCCTGCCTGGCGCTGGACGAGGAACAAGGCCTGGCCCGGGAGCTGGAGATTGGCATGCCCGTGTTTGCCACCCGCGACGCCCGCGAAGGTCCCCGGGCCTTCAAGGAAAAACGGAAGCCGAACTTCGAGGGCCGGTAAGTTTTACAAAGTGCTTCAGGTCGGGGCTGTAACGCGGCTGCGAAGAGCTGCATCGAATCTCCCAGGTACCCCGAATGAGCGGAGTCTGGCTGGGGAGAGACGGATTTCGATCAAGGTGCGTCGATGACTTGTGAGGAACTGGTCGGGTTCTTGGCCGATTACCTCGACGGTCAGCTGCCCGCTGAAACGCGCGCTCTGTTCGAGACCCATCTGGCCGTCTGCCCGCCCTGCGTCGAATTCCTGAAAAGCTACGGCCAAACCGTCCGGGTGGCCCGAGCTGCGCTCTGCGGCGAAGGTCACGCCCCCCCCACCCTGCCGGAGGACCTGGTCCAAGCGATCCTCGCCAGCCGTCCGCGACCATGAACGAGCCTTGCAGAGCCCTGTCGCCTCCCGCCGCAGCCTGGCTGGCCGCCGGGAACCGCCGCACGCTCGGGCCGCGAACGGTCTTCACCGTCGAACGGGGCTCGGGCCCGGTCGTGCTGCTGCTACATGGGTTTCCAACATCCAGCTACGACTGGCGTGGCGTGATCGACCGGCTCGACGGCAGTTACCGGTGCGTGGCGTGCGACTTCCTCGGATTCGGCCTGTCCGACAAGCCGGACGATTGCAGTTATTCGCTGTTCGATCAGGCCGACCTGGTGGAGGCGTTAGCCCGGCAATTGGGCATCGAGGCCGCGCACGTCGTCAGCCACGACATGGGCACCAGCGTGCACTGCGAGCTGCTGGCCCGTGCACAGCACGGAAAGCTCGGGTTTCGGATCGCCGCGTCGACTTTCACCAACGGCAGCATGCTGCAGTGGTTGGCGCAGATCACGCCGTTTCAAGAGCTGCTGGCCACCAACGCCACGTTGCCCCAGGCCATCGAGCTTTGTGCTGGGCCGATGGAGATGTACGTCCCGGCGCTGTTAGCCCTGATGCGGCGCCCCGAGGCCGTGTCCGAGGTGGATGCCCGGGTGATGCATGAGCTGCTCACCCATCGCGACGGGGCGCGGCGCATTCCGGCGATCGCCGGATACATGCGCGAGCGCTACGTGCATCAGGACCGCTGGCTGGGGGCGCTGGCCGTGGCCGATCCCTTGCAGTTCGTTTGGGCCGACGGCGATCCGATTGCCCATGTCGAGATGGGCCGCGAGCACGCGCGGCGCGCGCCCCAGGCACGCTACGTCGAGCTGGCCAACCTGGGGCATTTCTTGATGATCGAAGATCCCGCGGCGGTGGCCGCCGAGATCGCGCGGTTCTGGTCGGGTTGAGGCCGGGCGGCCGGTGGGGGGTTCGGCCGACTGGTTCCAAGGCAAGCGATGCGCGGAATTAGCGCCGCCAGGGGTTCGGTCGGGGCTTGCAGATGCACGCATCGGGCGAGACGGTCAAGGCGACGGCGGTCATGGCCAGGGTTCCTTGTCGGGGGTGATCGTTTCGGGGATGCTTGCCTGCATCTCCCGCTGCCGTGCGAAGCGCATGCCGGACGACGCGTGTTACAAGGCCATTACCCCTGTTCTGCACGCCGGGGTTACAATGCCGCGGGTCGTAGCGGTTTCTTCGGCCCCGACCCAGGCCCCCACGCCCGATTGCCGTGCACGTCGTCTACGTCCACCAGAATTTCCCGGCCCAATTCGGGCACATCGCGCGGTATTTGATCGCCGAACGAGGCTTTCGGTGCACCTTTGTCACCAACCGGCCGGCGGCGAAGGTCGATGGGATCGAGTTGATTCACTTCGATCCGCAGGGGGGCGCCACGCGGCAAAACCACTTCTGCACGCGGACGTTCGAAAACCACGTGGCCACGGCCCACGGCGTCTACAACGCGCTGAAGGCCCGGCGCGATATCCGGCCCGACCTGATCGTGGGGCACAGCGGCTTCGGGCCGACGATCTTTCTCCGCGAGCTGTACGACTGCCCGATCATCAACTACTTCGAGTACTTCTATCGCCCCCACGACAGCGATCTCGATTTCCGTCCGGAATTCCCGGCTGACGAGCTGACGATCCTGCGGGCCTATACGCGGAATGCGATGTTCCTGCTCGATTTGGCCAACTGCGACGCGGCCTATTCGCCGACGCGTTGGCAACAGAGCCTGTTTCCGCGCGAGTTCGCCGACAAGATCGAGGTGCTCTTCGACGGGGTCGATACGGCCGTCTGGCGGCGCCATGCCGACGCGCCGCGGGCCATCGGCGGGCGGGCCGTGCCCTTGGGGACCAAGCTCGTGACGTACGTGTCGCGAGGGTTCGAGTCGATGCGCGGCTTCGACATTTTCATGCGCGTCGCCAAGCGGATCTACGAACGCGAGCCGAACGTACTGTTCGCCGTCGTGGGTGCCGATCGCGTGGCCTACGGCGGCGACTCGAATTTCATCGAGGGAAACAGCTTTCGCGATCACGTCCTGCGGCAGGACAAGTACGACCTGTCAAAGTTCTTGTTCACCGGGTTATTGCCACCGCTCGAGCTGGCGCGGCTGCTGTCCGTGAGCGATCTGCATCTCTATCTCACGGTGCCGTTCGTGCTGTCATGGTCGCTGTTCGATGCCTTGGCCTGCGGGGCCACGGTCGTCGCTTCGGACACGGCCCCGGTCCGCGAGCTGATCACGCACCAAGAGACAGGGCTGCTGGCCGGGTTTTACGACGTCGAACAACTCGCCGCGTTGGGCCTCGACGTACTGGCCAACCCGGCGGCCCATGCGCACCTCGGCCGCAACGGTCAGGCGCTCGTGGCCGAGCAATATACGCTCGCCAAGATGCTGCCGCGGATGCTGGCGATGTACGAACGCGTGGTCCAACAGCGCCAGGCGCGCCGCCCGTCCTAAGTTCGCCCTCGGTGGGCCGAGCGTCTAAACTGCTGGCAGCCAAGCGAGAACCAACGCCTATGACTGCAGCTGAATTGTCGGCCTATCTCGAGCCCACCTGGTTCGTCAACAGCGACGACCCGGCCGTGATCGCGTTTGCCCAAGAGGCGGTCGGTGACGCGCGCGACGACACCGAGCGGGCCGTGCGGCTGTTCTATGCCGTCCGCGACGGCGTGCGCTACTCGGCCTATGGCCTCGACCTGCGGCCCGAGGCGTTTCGCGCCTCGCGCGTACTCGAAACCCGCCTGGCCTGGTGCGTGACCAAGAGCTGCCTGCTCGCGGCCACGGCCCGCGCCGTGGGGCTGCCCTGCCGATTGGGCTATGCCGACGTCCGCAACCACATTGCCACCGAAAAGCTGTTGGCGTTTATCGGCACCGACATCTTCTACTTTCACGGCTACAACGAGTTCTATCTCGATGGGCGGTGGGTGAAAGCGACCGTGGCCTTCAACCGGCAGTTGTGTGAAAAGGCCCGGCTCAAGCCGCTCGATTGGGACGGCCGCACCGATTCGCTCTACCACGAGTTCGACATCGAAGGCCGGCGCCACATGGAGTATCTCCGCGACCACGGCTCGTTTGCCGACGTACCCTACGACCGCATCCTGCAAACATTCGCCGAACGGTACCCGCTCGTGCCCCGGCCCGGGATGAAGTTCCCGGTCGATGCCTTGCAGAGCGCTGGCAACCTCGACGGCGATTTTGAGGCCGACGTGGCCCGCGAAGCCGAAGCCAAGGCCGCGGCGCTGCGCAAGTCGAACGGCACGCCGACGAGGGCCCAATCGTGAGCGCGACGCCTGGCCATCATTTCGCGACGGCCGATCTGTCCGACGAATTCGGCGATGAGGTGCAAGTGGCGGCACCGCTCCTGGTCGATTTTGGCGGCCGGCGGCGGTTTTGCGGCCTTGTCGCCACGGTCCGGTGCCCGGAGGACAACTCCTTGGTCCGCGCGGCGCTTGAGACACCCGGCGCCGGTCGCGTGCTCGTCGTCGATGGGCTCGGCTCGCGGCGCGTCGCGCTGTTGGGCGATCAGCTCGGCGAACTGGCAGTCCGCAACGGCTGGTCGGGGGTCGTGGTCTACGGCTGCGTGCGCGATACGGCGGCCCTCGCCCAGCTCGATTTGGGCGTCAAGGCGCTGGCCGCTCAGCCGCGCAAGAGCCTGAAACGCAATCACGGCGATCGCGAGGTTACGGTCAGCTTCGCCGGGGTAACCATTGCGCCCGGGGCGTGGCTGTACGCCGACGAAGACGGCATCCTCGTGGCGCCGCGACCTCTGATCGGTTAGCCAAGCGCCTGGCGACACGGTCGCGGCCAGCCAGCTAATTCCTGGCCGTGGCTATTTCCCGGAAGCGGTGTCGTCGGTCAGGTGTTCTTCGAGAAACTCGAAGACCACGCGTTTCGAGTGGTCGAGCTCGTCCCCCTGCCAGCCGTGGCCGGCACCGAAGACCAGCTCCATGCGTCCCGGTACGCCCTTCTTGGCGAGCGCGGCCGACATTTTGATCGACTGGTCGTACGGCACCAGGATGTCGTGCGTGCCTTGCAAGATCAGCGTCGGGGCGTCGTCGCGGGTCACGTACCGCACCGGCGATGCCTGCTTGTACAGCTCGGGCACCTCGTCGGGCGTGCCGCCGAGGAAATCTTCGAGGATCCGCACCTTACGGTTGACCAGCGCCGCCAGACCGGCGCCGCGGCGTTGATGCTCGAACTCGGCGACCATTTCGGCCGGCCCGAAGAAATCGACCACGGCCTGCACCCGGCTCGACTGATCGCTCCAGCCGCCAGCACCTTCGAGACCGTCTTCGCTCCCCATCGTGCCCAGCAGCAGCGCCAGGTGCCCGCCGGCCGAACCGCCCAGGCAGCCGATGCGATCGGGATCGACGCCCAGCTCCTGAGCATGGGCCCGCATCCAACGCACGGCACACTTGCAATCTTCAATCTGGGCCGGCCATTTGTGCTCGGGCGCCAGTCGATATTCGATCGTCGCGGCCACATAGCCGGCGGCCGCGCACTCCTTGGCGATGTCGGCAAAGTCGTTGCGGCCTCCCTGCGCCCAGCCGCCGCCGTGGATTAGGATCATCCCCGGGCGCGGGCCCGCGGCATCCTTCGGCTTGGCCAGATCCAACAGCAGCTTTTCGCTGCCGCCGGTGCCGAACTCGATATCGGTTTGATAGTCGATTGCAAACTCGGCGGCGCTGGCACCCTGCCCGACACTCGCAACCTGCCCGACGAACAGCAACAGGGCCGCCACAACGGCCCGAACATCCACGCTACGCACAAGCAATCGCATCACCATTTATCCCTTATCAAGCTGCCAAAGAGGGGCCCCGCCTCCGTCGCGTCAGGAGCGAGCCCATTATGATCTACTGCAACCCCGCTGTCTTTTCATGCTTACCCGAGTTGGCTCCTGCGAGTTTCAAAGGCAATCTGGGTTTCGACCTGCCGCGGTCGCCCTACCCTGCTTCTGCCGTTGGACTTCCGCAGGGGGGACCCGCATAATGGCTCGCCGCCGGAGCCGTCGGCACGCGTCAACGAGGCGATTTTCCGAGGGTCGAACAATGTCCGAGCGAGGGTTGGTCAGTAGCAGCGCGCTGGCCGTGTTGCTGTGCTGCCTGGCCGGTTGCGCCCGCCACGATGCGGCCGCACCGGAGCAGTCGGGCGGAACGGCGGAGATGGCCGACACAGCGGCCAGTGCCGACGAGATCGCCAAGGCGATCGCTCAATTGCCCGAGGCCGAACGCCCCGTGGCCACCGCGCAGCAGGCCTGCCCCGTTTCGGGCGAGCCGCTGGGCTCGATGGGCATGCCGTACAAGGTGAACGTCAAGGACCGCGACGTCTACCTCTGCTGCGAGGGTTGCGAGAAGCGGATCAAGGCGGACCCGGACAAATACCTCGCGCGGCTGCCGGCCAAATAAGCGCAAGCGACCGGTGAGCGCAATCGCAAAGGTGGCCCTGTGAGCTCTTGGCGCATCCGCTCGGTCAGCGACTGGCTCGCGCGGCAGTCGACGGCCGTTTTTTCCAGCTATGCCATTCTGGCGGCGTTCGTCACCTATTTTTGCATGTACGCCTTCCGCAAGCCGTTCGCCGCGGCCAGCTTCGAGGGCGAAACGGTCGCCGGGCTCGATCTGAAGATCGCACTGGTCATCAGCCAGACACTGGGCTACGCGATCTCGAAATACGCCGGGATTAAGTTCTGCTCCGAAGTCCGGCCCGCACGGCGCGCCGCGGCGCTGCTGCTGTTGATATGTCTGGCCGAAGTGGCGCTGGTGGCCTTTGGCCTGCTGCCAGACCGCTGGAAGTTCTTGGCCATGTTTGCCAACGGGCTGCCGCTGGGCATGGTCTGGGGAATGGTCGTCGGGTTTCTCGAGGGGCGCCGCACCTCGGAACTGCTGTTGGCCGGCCTGAGCTGCTCGTACATCCTCGCCAGCGGCGTCGTGAAAGATTCGGGCAAGGCCTTGCTCAACCACGGGGTCACGGCCAGTTGGATGCCGGCGGTAACGGGCCTGTTGTATTTTCCGCCGCTGGTGGTCGCCCTGTGGATGCTCGATCAGCTTCCGCGGCCGACGGCCGACGACGAGGCCCTGCGTTCGCATCGCCAACCGATGCACCGGCACGAGCGGTACGACTTTGTCCGAATGTTCCTGCCGGGGCTGGTGCCGCTGCTGGCCGTCTATTTTCTGCTCACCGCTTATCGTGACTTTCGCGATAACTTCGGCATCGAGATCTTCAAGGCCCTGGGCTATGCCGAGCAGCCGGCCATCTTTACCCGCACCGAGGTGCCGGTCGCATTCGGGGTGATGCTCGCGCTGGCCGCGCTGAACCTCGTGCGGAACAATCGCTGGGGGCTGATCGGCGCCTATGCGATGATGTCGGCAGGCACGCTGCTGCTGGGGGTCAGCACGCTGCTCTTGGATGCCGGTTATTTGCGCGGCGACGTCTGGATGGTGCTCGCCGGCCTCGGCTCGTATTTCGCCTATGTGCCCGTCGGCTCGATGCTGTTCGATCGCGTATTGGCGTCGACGCGCGTCGTGGGCACGGCAGTGTTTGCCATCTACCTGGCCGACGCGATCGGCTACAGCGGCTCGGTGGGCGTACTGCTCTACAAGAACTTCGGCAGCGCGCAGCTTTCGCACCTGGACCTGTTCCGCAATCTGAGCTACGTGATGGCGACGCTCGGCACCGTGGGGCTGTTGGCCAGTTGTCTGTACTTCATTCGTCGCAAGCAGCCGGGGGCCGACGCGACGCTCGCCCCGGCGCGCGCGGGCGCTTAGCGACCCGCGCAGCGCGATCGCGTCAGCAGCCTTCGATGTCGTAGTACGTCTCGTACACGGCTTGCGCGGCGCTTTGCGCGGTGTCCCAGTCCCAGGGGCGATCGAGAAACCGGTCAGGGCTCAAGCTGCGGACATACTCCGAGGGCTCGGTTGCCAGGAGCGACTCGACGAGCAGTCGCCCGATGCCGCCCGATCCGGAAATGCCGTGCGCGTTGCAGCCGCCGGCCATCACAAAGCCCGGGACGTGCCGTGTGGGCCCGATCAGGAACGCCCCGTCGGGCGTAAAGGTCGGCCACCCGCGGCCGATTCTCTGCCGCGCAAGGCCGGTTGCCGCGGGGTAGAGCGGCGCCAGGCGCCGGGCAAAATCGTCCAGCAAGGGTTCGTCCGGCACCACCTCGGGCGGCGCGCCGGCCAGCGCATATTGCCGCGGATCGTGCGCCAGGCTCGCGCGTTCCCAACCTCCGAGCAACAGCGCGTCGCCCGCCGCACGGCCATAGAGCGCGGTCTCCGGGATGCGGAAACACGGCAGTCCGGCGTGCATGCCTTGCGCCGTGAGCGAGACAAAATATTCGTGCCGCACCGGGACAATGGGCAGTTCGAGCCCAACCAGCCGGGCCACGTGGTAAGCATTCGCGCCGGCCGCATTGATGCACAGCCCGCATTCGATGCGTCCAGCGTTGGTCTCGACCGCGGCCACACGGCCGCCGACGAGCGTGATGCCGGTGACCGACGTGCCCACGACAAACCGCACGCCGTGCTGTTGGGCCTGGTGGGCGTAGGCCGCGGCCACGCACTGCGGCGTCATGTAACCGTCGCTGGGGCACCACAGAATGCTCGTGGCCGACGAAAAATCGAACACGGGACAAATCCGCTGCGCGGCCGCCGGATCGATCAATTCCGCCTCGACGCCCGCCTGGTCGGCAATCTGTTTGAGGCGGGCGAAGTGCCGGGCCGCGAGCGACGACAGCCCGATCCGCAGACTACCCACGGGGTGCCAGTCGGGCCGTACGGGGCTTTCGGCCTGCAGCCGGCGAAACACTGCGGCCGAGTGCATCGCCAGTTGCGTGCGCTCGACGCTCGCGCGAATCTGGCCGCAGAGCCCCGCGCCCTGCGAGGTCGTGGCCTGGGCCAGGCCGGCGGCGCGCTCGATTACGACCACGTCGGTCTGGCCGGCATTCGCGAGCGCGTAGGCCGCGCCGCAGCCCACGGCTCCGCCACCGACGATCACGATCTCGGCCCGCGCCGGTATGCTCATACGTGCCTCGCTGCCACGGATCAGGGGGCTTGAATCAATTGCTGGAGATACCAGCGCAGCCACGCCTCGACGTTGTACTCCTTGTACGTCGACAGCGGGCCGGGCGAGTATCCGCTCGACTGCACGCCGCGCTGTTGCAGGCGACAGATGCTCCAGTCTTCTTCCGAAGTGTTCTGCCAGAACGGCAGCAGCCGGGCGAGTTCGTAGTCGCGTCCTTCTTCGGCCGCCGCGTCGACCAGCCAGGTGACCTGTGCCCGGGTGCGCTGTCGCCCGGCGGGCAACAGGCGCGTGCTCACTGCATGATCACAACTGGCGTGCATCCAGAAGTTGGGCAACGTGCGTATCCGCAGCGTGCCGACTTCGAAATCGCGGTAATCGCCCATCAGCGGCGCTACAGGGCGGCCGTCGCCGGTCTCGGAAAGATAGCCTTCGACCAGCGGCGTGCGGTTGGCCGAGAACCAGGTCTTGCCTTCCGGATCTGGGAAATTGGTCATGCCCGACGCTTTGTGCGTCACGGCCAGCCCGTCGGCGGCCCAGCGCGCCTCGCTGCGGGCCACGGCCGCTTCGATCCGCGCGCGGATGCGCGGCGTCGTGTCGTCGGCGTTGTAATGATCGAAGTTGGCGCGGATGTACGTCGGATGATTCGCGTTGCAGTGGTAACACTCGCGATTGTTTTCCCAGACGAGCTTCCAGTTGGCGTCGATCTCGTACTCAACCTGGTGGGCGATCTTGGCGCGGTCCAGACCCTGTGGGACGGCAAGCGTGTTCAGGCACTGGCGGGCCGGGGCAAAATCGGGCGGCGTGTCGGCCAGCGAAACAAAGACCAGTCCTGCGACTTCAGCCAGATGGACGGTACGCAAGCCGTACTCGGCCCGATCGATCTCGTGCATGCCGCGGCAACTGAGCAGCTCGCCCTGGCGGCCGTAGGTCCACTGGTGATAAGGGCAGACCAGGCGTCCGACGTGTCCGTGCTCTTCGACGCAGACCAGCGAGCCGCGATGACGACAGACGTTGTAAAACGCTCGCAGCTGGCCGTCGTCGCCACGGATGATCACGATCGGGTCGTCCGCGACGGCCACGCTCAGATAGTCGCCCGGCGCAGGCAATTGCCCCGTGTAGCCGACGAAGAGCCAGCCGCGCCGCCAGATGGCTGCCAGTTCGACGGCATACACCTCATCGTCCAGGTAGAACGCCTGCGGCAGGCTGAAGCCCAGGCGGCGCGCAGCCACGAGTTCGGCGAGTCGCGGCGAAAGCGGCATGATCCCTGGCCTTCGAAGGTGCGAACTTCACGGAATCGTTTCGGCACAGTATGACGCCGTGGGCCAGGCTGTCGAGTTCCGTCGAACCCGCGTTCCATTCGGTGGCACACATTGGACGCCGGCACCGCGGGTTGTGACAATACTGCCGCTCTGGCACGAGCGTCTTGAAAACCCCGTGAACCGGCGAGGTCGAAATGCTGCGCGGCATCTTCACGAGCACGTGGATCGTCTTGACGCTGGTGACTGCGGCCGTTGCGGCTCCTGCGCCGAATGTTGTGTTCATCTACTGCGATGACCTCGGCTACGGCGATCTGGGCGTGTACGGCGCGACGGGCTACCAGACGCCCCATCTCGACCGCCTGGCCGCCGAGGGGATTCGCTTTACGCGGTTCTACACCGCGCAGCCGGTTTGTTCCGCGTCGCGCGTGGCGCTGTTGACCGGATGCTATCCGAGCCGCGTCGGCATTCACGGTGCCTTGGGTCCCCAGGCGGCGATCGGCATCCACGAACGCGAAACGACCTTGGGCGAGCTGTGCCACGCGCGCGGCTACGCCACGGGCGTGTTCGGCAAATGGCATCTGGGCCACCACCGCCCGTTCCTGCCGTTGCAGAACGGCTTCGACGAGTATTTCGGCCTGCCCTACTCGAACGACATGTGGCCGTATCATCCCGAGTTTCGCGGCCGGCGCGGCGGCTTCCCGGACCTGCCGCTGCTGGAGGGCAACGAGGCCCAGATTGCCGCGGTGACGTCCGAGGACCAGCGGCACCTGACGACCTGGTACACCGAGCACGCGGTCGACTTTATCGAGCGCCACCGCGAACAGCCGTTCTTCGTGTACCTGGCCCATTCGATGCCGCATGTGCCGCTGCACGTCAGCGACAAGTTCGCCGGCCACACCGAGCGCGGACTTTACGGCGACGTGATCGAAGAGATCGACTGGTCGGTCGGCCAGATCATGTCGACGCTCGCCCGACTCGGTCTCGACGAACGCACGCTCGTCATGTTTTCATCTGACAATGGTCCCTGGCTCAGCTACGGCGAGCACGCCGGGTCGGCCGGACCCTTGCGCGAGGGCAAAGGCACCTGCTGGGAAGGCGGCGTGCGCGAACCGTTCGTCGCGCGTTGGCCAGGCCGCATTCCGCGCGGAGCGGTCTGCGACGAGCCCGCGATGACCCTCGACATTCTGCCCACGGTCGCCGGGCTGATCGGCGCCGCGCTGCCCGAGCAACCGATCGACGGATTGGATATCTGGCCATTGATCTCCGGCCAGGCCGGGGCGCGCTCGCCCCACGAAGCGTTCTACTTCTATTTCAAGCAAAACGAGCTGCACGCGGTGCTCAGCGGCAACTGGAAGCTGTACCTGCCACACGAATACCGCTCGCTGCCGGCCGGACCCAAGGCCACCGGCGGCGTGCCGGTCCGTTATGAAAGCCGCACGCTCGAATTGCCCGAGCTGTACGACGTGGTCGCCGACATCGGCGAAACGCGCAACGTCGCCGCCGAGCAGCAGCAGGTCGTCGAGCGGCTGCTGACCTACGCCGAACGGGCCCGCGCCGAGTTGGGCGACACCTTGACCAAGCGCACCGGCAGCGGATTTCGCCCGCCAGGCCGGGTCGAGAAATCAACCGAGCGCTGATCGCGCCGGCACGCATCGCCGCAGGTTGGCGCAGCAGCGCGGCATCACTCGTTGCTTGCGCGCTGAGCGTGTTGGGCCTGCCAGCGATAAACGTGACGTGAGAGCCCCGAGAGAAATCGCTGTGGTGCCAACCGTTTGAGATACCAGCGAAAGCGACCGCTCCAAGGTGCGACGACATACAGCCGCTTGGCGCGCATCGCACGCAGGGCCTGGTCGGCCACGCCCTCGGCCGTCAGTCCGGTCTGGCCTTCGAGTTGCACCAAGAGATCGCGCCAGTGCCGTCCCGTCACGCGCAACGTATGGCTGATATTGGTGGGAAACGACGACGGACACACCACCGTCACGCCCACGCCGTGCGGGAGCAGTTGCGCGTAGAGCGTTTCCGACAACGACATCACCCCTCCCTTGGTCACATTGTAGGCCGCCGTGGGCGGCGCCGATTCGAAGGCGGCGAGCGACGCAACATTGATGATGTGGGCCCCGTGGGGATTCTGCTTGAGCCAGTCGACCAGAGTGTGGCAGCCGTAAATCGCGCTCCACAGGTTGACCTCGACGATCCAATGCCAGTCGTCCAAGGGAAATTCGCCAACTTCACCCGCAGCGCCCACGCCCGCGTTGTTGACCAGCAGATCCAACCGGGGCCACGTGGCCTCGAGCCGTGCGCGGAGCGCTGTCCATTGCCCGACCTGGGTCACGTCGAGCCGTTCGACTTGCCCCGTGCCGCCGTGCGACTCGATCAGCCGCAAGGTTTCCTCGGCCTGGGGCACGTTGATGTCGCCAATCGCGACGTGCCAGCCCGAGCGGGCCAAGCGCAGGGCAAACGCGCGACCGAGTCCGCTGGCGGCGCCGGTCACGATCGCATACTGCCTGCGCTCAGTCACGACGCGCTCTCCCCGGGGTGAGCCTTACGAGGGCCGTGGGTCGCCGAGCCAATCGACCAGCTCGTGCAAAAATTGCGTGTAGATGTCGTAGTCGACGTGGTAGTCGTCGGCCAAGCGGAACAGCTTGCCCTTGAGCGGCGGATTCGGACGCAGACGCAGCGCATTGAAGTCGGCCGCACGGCGCGGATCGCGCTGCTCGGCCAGATAGTAGGCGGCCAGCGCCTGGGCCTGTTCGACGAAGATCGGCCAGCAACAGCGCAGCCCGATCATTTCGGTCATGCACGCCAGCCCGGGTTCGATTCGGTGAAACAGGTGAAACAGCAGGTCGTCGTCGGTCGCGGCGGGCGCCGGTAAGAGGGGATAGTGCCGTGAGAACCCGGTGGCGAAGATCACCACATCGAACGGTTCGGGCGCCTGTCCCGGCGCGATAAAATGGGCCTGCCCCTCGGCAAACTCGCGGACGTTCGAGCGGACAATCACTCGGCCCTCGCGGATGGCAGCCACGATGCCGCGGTCGCTGATGGGCAGGCGATCGTTCAACCCGTAGTCGGGCCGCGCGAGCCCCAGGCGGCGAAAGCTGCCAATGGCGCGCCTCCGGGCCAACTCGAACAGACCCATCGCCAACCAGTCAGGTAACGACGTACCGTCGGCCGCCAGCTTGTCGCACGGTACGCCCCCCACAGTCGCCGGATTGATCCAGGGACTGGTGCGCACGGCCAAGACCGTGCGCTGAGCCGACCCCGAGATCTTTTCGGCGATATCCGACCCGGAGTTCCCGATACCGACGACCAGCACGCGCTGCCCGGCGAATTCCGCTGCCGTGCGATATTCGGCCGAGTGGATCACGCGCAGCCCCGCCGCGAGGGCCTGGCGGTGCAGGTCCTCGGGAATCGCGGAGCACCGCCGGTTGTGCGCACCGGTTGCCACGACGATGGCGCGAACTTCGATTTCTTCGGCCGTCTCGCGCTGCTCAGAGTGAAGACGGGCCAGCCAGGTGCCGCGAGCCGTCTTCGTGACGGCCTCGCATCGCGTGCCAAATTGGATCTCGGGCAGCAAGCCGTGGCGCTCGCCAACCGCCTGAAGATACTCGGCCACCTGCTGATGGCTTGGATAGTTCGGCCAATCCTCGGGCACGGGGTCGCCCAGATAGCTCGTATACCGGGAGGTGACCGTGTGCAGGCCTTCGTAGACCGAGCTCACAGGGTTGCGGTCGTCCCAGATACCCCCGACGTGGGTGTGGCCTTCGACGGCTCGCCAGCGGAGCCCCGCGGACTTGAGGGCCAGCATGGCCGCCAACCCCGCCGGCCCGGCGCCGACGACGAGAATGGGTAGCTGGGCGTTGGTCAGCGCTGCCGGTCGCGCGTCTGGCCCGGCTTGCGCCAGCCAGCTAGGGAACAAACCACCACGCTGGCGCGACCGCCGCAACATGATCATCGCTACCGGGACTGTACGGGCCGCGTCCCTGGCGTAGTGCTATCCGCTGTCGGCAAGAGAACATGGCTCGTTGCCGTTCCTTGAAGATTCCATGGAAGTCCGCCTCGGCGGTGAAATCAAGTCCTCAAGGTGACGCACCCACGGAAACTTTCAGGCCGCTTCGACCTCGGCCTCTTCATCGCGGCTCGACTGTTCCATCCACAGCCGCAGCCGGGCGACGTCGTTCGTAACGGTGCGCGCACCGGCGAACAGCACGAACGCCAACACCAGGCACAGCACCGGGATGATGTACATCGCCTGGTGCAGTCCTTGGCCTTTAAACGGCGCAAGGGCCGCCTCGAGCGCCGGCCCCTTAAGTCCTTCGAGCGACACGCCCTTAGCCGCGGCCGCCGCGCGGGCAAAATAGTCGCTCGCCATGCCCGTGGCCAAGGGTCCCAACGAGGCGCCCAGCACGTACATTGCGCAGAAGTAGAGCGCCATGGCCGTACCGCGCAAGGCCGGCTCGATCACATCCTGAATCGTGGAATAGACAGTCGCGTAGTAGACATACATCAGCCCACAGCCGGCGCCCATCAAGGTGACAAACGCCGCCACGCCGCCGGCGGGAACCTCGAGCGCCAAGAACACCAAAGGTGTCGCCGCGCCCAAGGCCAAGGCCGCCACGAACAGCCGGCCGCTCACGCGCCGGCGTACGATGTGATCGCCCAGCCAGCCGCCGATCAGCAAGCCCGGGATTCCGGCCAGTCCATAGACGGCCGCCATCACATAGCCAGCGTGTTCCAGGTTCAAACCGTGCACGCGCACCAAGAAGGCGTGCATGAACGCGCCCAAGGCATACATGTTGAAGTTGTGCAAGGCGCCCGAGGCGATGATCCACCACATCGTGGGAATCGACAGCACCAGCAGAAAGGGCGAGCCCGGGCGGCGGCGCAACCCGACCGCGTGGGATTCGCTCGCGCCGCGCTGCGGTTCGACGATCCACGTCGCGGCCAGCGCGCACAGCACGCCGGGAATAAACGCCACGTAGAGCGCCGCGCGCCAGTCGATGCGCTCGGCGATGATGCCGCCGACCACCACGGCCAAGGCGTTGCCCAGCGGCAGGCCCATCATGAACACCGACATGGCCCGCGCGCGAGCGGCAGCCGAGAAGTAATCGCCGATCAGCGAGCTGGCCGCCGGGGCGCAAGTCGCTTCTCCCACGCCGACCCCGAGCCGGGCCAGGAACAATTGCCAGTATTGAACGCAGATCCCTGAAATGCCCGTCAGCAGGCTCCACAAGAACACGCCGACCACAAGGATGCGTTTGCGATTGGTCAGGTCGGCCAGGCGTCCCAGGGGCAAGCCGACCACGGCGTAGATCAACGTAAATGCCGTCCCGAGCCAGCCGAGCGCCGTGTCGCTCAATTCCCAATGCTTGCGAATCGGCTCGGACAGCGGCGTCAACACGAGCCGATCGTAGAAGTTCATCGTGTTGATCGCCAACAACACCAACAGTGCATAGACGGTCCCGGTGCGCGGATTCACGGGCGCCTCCTGGCGAATGTGCGTGTGTGCGGGCGGACGGCTGGGCAGCGATTCTAGGTGCCGCGCCGGCCGGTCACAAACTTTTACCGCGGAGTTTTCCCGCCACCGCTGCTGCTTGGGAGTTCCGCGCAACAGCGGTACGATTTCATGCCGGCGGCCGATCACCGCTTCTCTCTCATGGCTTTCCGCGGGCGACGAACGCATGCAGGACTTCGAAAAGCTGGGCGTGTTCTACCTGGGACGCCGCTTCGATGCCGACACCGGGAAAGCCGGCGCAGAGTTGGTCCTGTACGACTCGAAGGACCTGGTGACCCATGCCGTCTGCGTCGGCATGACCGGCAGCGGCAAGACAGGCCTGTGTCTGACGCTGATCGAGGAAGCGGCCATCGACGGCATTCCGGCCCTGGTGATCGATCCGAAGGGCGATCTGCCCAACCTGCTGCTGACGTTTCCCGAGCTGCGCGCCGAGGATTTCCGCCCCTGGGTCAACGAAAGAGATGCCACCCAGCGCGGGCTGTCGGCCGACGAATTCGCCGCGCAGCAGGCCGAGCAGTGGAAGCAGGGACTGGCCGACTGGGGCCAGGACGGCGAGCGGATTCGCCGTCTGCGCGAGGCGGCCAATTTCTCGGTGTTTACCCCGGGCAGCAGCGCGGGAAGGCCCCTGTCGATGCTGAAGCGGTTCGCCGCACCGCCGCCCGAGCAGCGTGAAGACGCGGAACTGCTCGCCGAGCAGATTGCCACGGCCGCCAGCGGTCTGCTGGCTTTGGCCGGGATCGACGCCGACCCGATCCAAAGTCGCGAGCACATCCTGTTGTGCACGCTGTTGCGCGAATCGTGGCTAGCGGGGCGCGATCTCGATCTGGCCACGATCATCGCCCAAATCCAGGCCCCGCCGGTCAAGCAGGTGGGCGTACTCGAACTCGAATCGTTCTACCCGGCCAAGGAACGCTTCGGCCTGGCGATGCGGCTGAACAACCTTTTGGCCGCGCCGGGCTTCAGCGCCTGGCTCGAAGGCGAGCCGCTCGACGTCGAACGCCTGCTCCACACGCCCGACGGCAAACCACGCATCTCGATCTTCTCGATTGCCCACCTCGACGATGCCCAGCGGATGTTTTTCGTCACGACGCTGCTCAATCAGGTCGTCGGCTGGATGCGCAGCCAACCGGGGACGACCAGTTTGCGGGCACTGGTCTACATGGACGAAATCTTCGGCTATTTCCCGCCGGTGGCCAATCCGCCGTCGAAGCTGCCGTTGTTGACGCTGCTCAAACAGGCACGGGCCTTCGGCGTGGGCGTGGTGTTGGCGACGCAGAACCCGGTCGATCTCGACTACAAGGGCCTGTCGAACGCGGGGACCTGGTTCGTGGGCCGGCTGCAAACCGAGCGCGACCAGCTGCGCGTGCTCGACGGGCTCGAAGGCGTGGCGGCGTCGAGCGGCGCGGCATTCGATCGTGCGAGGCTGCAAAAACTGCTGGCCGGGCTGCAAAGCCGGGTGTTTCTGCTCAACAACGTCCATGAAGACGCCCCGGTGCTGTTCCAGGTACGGTGGGCGCTGTCGTACCTGCGCGGACCGGTCACGCGCGAGCAGATCCGCCGGCTGATGGACAATCGCCGCGGACCAGCACACGGGGCGGACGACGACGACGCTCTATCCGATACGCCCGGCACACCGCCTGCAGCGACTCAGACGCCCGGCGCGCCAGCCGCACCGGCACCCTCAGGCCAGGCGACGCCAGTGCGTCCAGGGCTCGATCCCGAGATCGCGCAATACTTCCTCCCGCCCTCGGGCGAGCAAGCAGCAGGCACGGTGGTCTATCGCCCCCTGCTCGTCGGCGTTGTGAACGTCCACTATGCCCAGGCCAAGGCCAACGTCGAATACAGCGAGCAGGTCGCGTATGCCGTCGCCGTGCAGCCCAGCGGCGTGGCCATCGATTGGCAGCAGTCGGGCGATTACGCCTGGGAGCCCGACCGCCTGCTACGCGACCCTGCCGCGGGCGCGACCTTTGCCCCGCTGGCGACGACCGCGGCGCAGGCCAAGAGTTACAAGGGGTGGCAAAAGTCGCTCGTCGATTACGTCTATCGCACCCGCCGCCTGACGCTGTGGCAGCAGCCCACGCTCAAGCTGATCTCGCGGCCGGACGAGACGGAGGGCGCCTTTAGGATTCGGCTTCAGCAAGCGATCCGCGAACAACGCGACCAGCGCGTCGAGCAACTGCGCGCCGAGTATGGCCCTCGGGTCCTGGCGCTCGAGGAAAAAGCCAAGCAGGCCGAAACCGCGCTGGAGCGCGAGCGCTCGGAAGCCAACCAGAAACGCGTCGAGTCGGTGTTCAGTGCCGGTGCGGCGATTCTGGGCATGATCCTGGGCCGCAAACGGCTCAGCGCCTCGAACGTGCAGCGTGCAGGCACGGCGAGCCGCTCGGCCGGCAAGGTGTTCGGTACCTCGCGCGACGTGGAGAAGGCCGAGCTGAACGTCGATCAGATTCGCGAGCGCCGAACAAAGCTCGAAGCAGAGTTCCGCGCGGAGACCGAGGCGCTGCTGGCCGAAATGAACACGCTGGAGCAGACCGTGGAGACCGTGGCCATCAAGCCAAAGAAGGTCGATATTACGATCAGCCAGTTGGCGCTCGTCTGGAAACCGGACCCGCCGTCGGAAATTACGTCCGCAACGGTTGCACCGGAAAATCCGGCGACGACCGATCCCGCCACCGCAGGGCTACCCCAGCCATGAGCCATCGCGGTCAGCACGGGGCACGCCGCCCGGCCGGCAAGTTTGGCCACCTGCAGAAGAAGCAAGCGCAGGCCCGGCCGCCGCAGCGTCCGCAGAAGCCGCCGGGCAAGAAAAAACTGCCCTGACCCCTCGCTCGATCTGCCCGATTTGGCGTCGATTCGCTGGTTACCCACGGCGGCGCGGGGCGAACTATAGTGGAACTGAGCCCTGTTTCACGGTTTCCCTTGCCTGGGGAGAGCCTATGTCTCGCTGGTTCCCGATGCCTCGAACCTTGACCCTGGGTGCGGCCGCACTGCTCAGCTTCCAGCTCGCCGCGGTCGCTCCCGCACAGCAGGTCGACGAAGCGGTGCAGCCGGGCGAGACCGACGCACGGCTGGGTGAAGACCTCCCTGCCCCGGAGTCGCGGCCGCGGGGTTCGATCACCAATCTGACCGAGGAGCCGATTGCTTTTCGCATTCGCCGGGCGCGCGGCGCGACCTGGACCGACGAAATCGTCGTCGGGCCGGGCGAACAGCGCGTCATGCTCGAGGGCTTCAACCGCGAAGAGATCCTGGGTACCGGACGCGGCGTGCCGGTGGCCTACATCGTCGTGCAGTATCGTCAGGATCCCGGCTATATCCGCGTGAAGCTCACCGGGAGGACCGGCGCCGAGCGCGAAATCTTCATGCCGTTCTACTTCTTCGTTCGCGACAGCAACGGCTTCGGCCGCTTGATCCAGGCCGCCGACGAGGAGACAGCCAAGCGCCAGCAGGCCGAATTGCTCGCGCGGCCACGATTGACCCCGGAAGAGGTCGAACAATTGCGCGTCCAGGCGATCGCGTCGGGCCGGCTGTATCTGCCCCAATCGGACCCGCCGGCCTGGGAGTGGCCGCCGATCGGTACCGGGGCCCTGCGCGCCGGCGCTCTGATCGACGGGCCGGTCTATTTTGGCGGCCTGCCGTGGACGCCGCCCCTGTTCGGACCTGCCGTCTACGGCCTGGCCGTTCAAGCGTGTTGCTGCCCGTAGCGCGGCCGCAGCTTGATCGGTCCGGGCAACTGTGGTTTCATGCTGGCAGTCACGTTTTCGTGCGGCGGGGGCTCGTCTGATCGCTCCGCCCGCGCGCAACCACGGTGGCGCGCATGACCTCGCCTGAACCGTCTTTCTCAGCTACGTCGCAGTCGTCGTCCGCGCGCGGTCGCGCGAGGGCCGGCGAATGGTTGCTATTGGGCCTGGCGCTGGCCGCTTCGGCCGGCTGTGGCTGGCTGCTCTGGCAGGCCTTTGGCCGCACGGCCGCACCGCGTCCCCAACATGTGCTGCTAATCAGCCTCGACACGCTGCGGCCCGACCATCTGTCGTGCTACGGGTACACTCGCCCGACTTCGCCGCGACTCGACGCGCTGGCGGCCGAAAGCTGGCGATTTGCCCACTGCGCGGGCGTTTCCAACTGGACTCTGCCGACGCATGCCTCGCTGTTCACGGGACTCTATCCCGACGTTCACGGAGCGAAATTCCTGACGCCTGACGAAGTGGAAGGCGTGACCACGCTGAACTCGACCGGGGTGCTGCTCGACGAATGCGTGACGCTCGCCGAGCGGCTGCTGGCGGCCGGTTTTCAGACCGCCGCCGTGGTGGCGAACTGGGGATACCTGGGCCGCATCTACCAGGTTGACCAGGGATTCGAAACGTACGACGTCCGCGCGGCCGACGCTTCGTATCAGGCCTACCGCACGGCCGAGACGATCACCGACGCGGCGATCCGGTTTCTCGACACGCGCGACGAGCGGCCGTTTTGCCTGTTTCTCAACTACATGGACACCCATCACCCGTACAATCCACCGAGCGACTACCTCGATCGCTTCGAGACCGACCCGCAGGTCGAGCGGACGCCGAAGCCCACCGAGTTTTACGCGGAGTTGATGACCGACATCGCTTTCGAGCGTCGCGAGGCCAACCCCGAGACGTTTCGCTGGATCACGAACCGCTACGACGCCTCGATCGCGTATCTCGACCATCACCTGGGCCGGCTGTTCGACGAATTACGCCGCCGCGGGTTATATGAGGATACGCTGGTGATCGTGACTTCGGATCATGGCGAGGGATTGGGCGAACACCAGGTGTTCGGGCATTGCTTCCGGATGTACGAAAACGAGCTGGCCGTGCCGTTGATCGTCAAGCTGCCGGGTCACAACGACCCGCAGATTGTCGGCGAGCGCGTATCGCAAATCGACGTCTTGCCGACCGTGATCGACGTCCTCGAACTGCCGGCCCGCGACGAGGCCCTCGATGGCCAGTCGCTGCTCGATCCGCGGCCGCGCGACTTGCTGGCCAAGAAAGACACCGACCTGCGACTCGTCGAAGCGCCGCGCCCGTTGAACCAGACGCAATGGGCCGTGTATCGCGGGCCGCTGAAGCTGATCGAGTACGCCGCAGGACCGGTCGAACTCTACGACTTGGCAACCGATCCTGCCGAAGCAACCAACCTGGCCGACCAGCGCCCGGACGAGGTCCGTGATTTGCGCGCCGCGATCGCCGGCTTTCGCCAGCGACTCGCTCCAATTGCGCCGTTGACCAGCGCCATTCAGGCGCGCGATCCCGAGGCCATGCGCGCCTTGCGCGAACTGGGGTATGCCCAATGAGCGCGGCGCTCGTGGCCTATATCGATCCCGGTACGGCCCAAAACGTGTTCACTGGGCTGGCGCCCTACCTCGCGGCGCTCGGCACGCTGCTGGTGGCCCTGCTCTGGCCGTTCCGCTACGTTTGGAGCCTGGCCCGCGCGGCATATGCACGTAGCTCGGTTGTCGGCCGGGCAGCCACGTGGTTGTTGATCGCGGCGCTGGCGGGTAGCGTGCTTGCCGGCGGTTATCTGCTCCTCGCCCGGGGTCCGCGGTCCGCGACCGCTTCGACGCGCAACGCGCCCGGTGCCGCCGCGACGTCGCTGGCGCCGCGCGTCACGAGTACCGGGCCCAAGAATGCCATGTATCAACGCGTGATTGTGCTGGGGATGGACGGGCTGGACGCCGGCCTGACCGAAGAGCTGATGGCCGCCGGCCAGCTGCCCAATTTTGCGCGGCTGCGCGAGGCCGGCGGCTATGCACGCCTGGCCACGAGCAACCCGGCCGAAAGCCCCGTGGCCTGGTCGTCGATCGCCACCGGCACTGATCCCGCGCAGCACGGCATTTTCGACTTTCTCTACCGGTCGACGCAGTCGTACCTGCCCGCGCTCTCGCTGCGCAAGTCGACTGGCGGCTGGCTGGGCACAAAGTACACGCGTGCCCGACAGCGCGATGGTTTTTGGGTGCACACTTCGGCGGCGGGCGTGCCAACGACGGTCGTGCGCTGGCCCGTGGCGTTTCCCGCGGAGAAGGTGACCGGCCGGTTCCTCGCCGGCTTTGGAGTACCGGACCTGACCGGCGGAGAAGGCCGCTACACCTACTTCACCTCGGCCCCGATTGCCGACGACGATCCGAGCAAGGCCAACGTGGCCCCGTGCACCTGGGACGGCCAGCACACGGCGCTCGAACTGCACGGACCGCTCGCCGGACGTAACAAGGAAACCCTGGTCGCCCTCGACGTCAGCAAGACGGGAGACGATCGCCTGCAGATTCGCTTGCCGTCGGGCACGGCCGTCGAGGTAGCACTGGGCCAATGGTCCGGGTGGCTGCCGGTCGAGTTCAGCGTCGGCCTGGGCAGCAAAGTGCGCGGGCAGGTGAAGTTCTTCCTCACGGAATTGTCGCCGGCCCTGCGGCTGGTCACCTCGCCAATTCACATGGACCCGGTGCAGCAGGCGTTTCCGTTGACGCAGCCGCCCGAGTACGGCCGCGAGCTGCGCGAGCAATTGGGCCCCTTCCACACGCTGGGCATGCCCGAGCAGGTGCATCCCCTGAGCCATGGGCGCTACGACTATGCTGCGTTTCTGGCCGAGTGCCAGGCGGTGACCCGGGAGCGGCGCGCGATGCTCTCGCTCGAGCTCGAACGGTTCGACCGCGGCGTATTGGCCTTCGTCTTTGACACGACCGATCGCTTGCAGCACGCCTTTTGGGCCACGCGCGACGCGCAACACCCTGCCTACCGCGCGGCCGACGCCGAGAAGTTCGGCGACGTGATTCCCGCCGCTTATCGAGAAATGGACGAAGTGCTCGGTCAGGTGTTGGCGCGGTGCGATGAGCGGACCTTGCTGCTGGTCCTGTCCGATCACGGATTTAACGCCTTTCGCCGGGCCGTGCACGTCAATCGCTGGCTGGTCGACCAAGGGCTGATGAAGCTCAAGGTGCCCGACGGCAAGCCGGGTGAGACGTTGTTCAAGGATGTCGACTGGAGCCGCACGACGGCCTACGCCTGTGGCTTCTGCAGCCTGTACTTGAACGTCTTCGGACGCGAAGAACAGGGCATCGTCGACTCGGTCGCCGGCTATCCCCAGGGGTGCGACGAGATCGCCGCGCGGCTCAAGCGCTGGATCGATCCGGAGAGCGGACAACCGGTGTTCAAGAACGTCTACCGGGCCGATGCGCTGTATCCGATGGGAGACAACAACGTACCGACGCGCCCGGATCTGATTCTCGGGTTCAACTCGGGCTATCGAGCCAGTTGGCAGACGGCGCTCGGCGGCGCCCCGCTGGGTACGATCGAAGACAACACCAGCCGCTGGTCAGGCGATCACCTGATCGATCCCGAGTTGGTGCCTGGCGTGCTGTTCAGCAACCGGCGGCTCGGCAAGCAGCAGCCACAGTTGATCGACATCTGCCCCAGCGTGCTCGAAGCCCTGGCGGTGCCGGTGCCGGCCTATGTGCAAGGCACGTCGGTGTTCGGCAACGACTGAGCAGCGATCGCTCGCACGCCCCGCAGGCCGCGATTTTTCGCCGGCTTGCGGGGCGCTCGGTGCTCACCAACCGGCATGTCCGCGTAAGGAAACCAGATGAACATCGTCCGATTCGCGTTGGTCCGGCCGGCCATGACCGTCCGCTGGTTGGGCCTTGCCGTACTCTGGGGCATGCTGGTCGTGCAGAGCGAAGTCCGGCCTGCTTGCGCCCAGAACTGGCCCCAATTCCGCGGCCCGGGCGGAAACGGCGTGGCCGATGGCGCCACGTTTCCCACGCAATGGGCCCCAGGGCACAACGTGGCTTGGTCGGCGCCGGTCCCGGGAATCGGCCGCTCGTCGCCGACCGTCTGGGGCGATCGCGTGTTCGTGAAGACGGCGATTCCCGATAACGAAACCGACGAGCCACCCAAAGGCATGCGCCCCGAGAGCAAGGTCTTTGCGCCGCCCGACAGCAACTACGACTGGCGGGTGCTGTGTTTTGGGCTGGCCGATGGAAAACTGCTTTGGCAAACATCGGTCAAGACCGGCCGCCCGGAGCGCGGCAAGCACATCAAGAGCAGCTACGCGTCGGAAACACCCGCCACCGACGGCCAGCACGTCTATGCCTATTTCTGGCAAGCGGGGCTCTACGCGCTCGACTTCACCGGACAAATTGTCTGGCAACAGCAACCGCCCACCGAAGGAACCTACGGCGAATACGGCACCGCCAGCTCGCCGATCACCGACGGCCAGCGCGTCTATCTGCAGTGCGACTACCTGCGCAACTCGTTCCTCGCCGCTTACGACTGCCGTGACGGCAACCTGCTGTGGCGCGCCCAGCGCGAGCCGAAGAACAGTTGGAGCACGCCCTGCCTGTGGAAGAACCGCGTGCGCACCGAGCTGGTCGCCGTGGGACCCGAACGGGCCGTGGCGTACGACCCCAGCGACGGTCGAACGCTTTGGGAATTAGGCAAGCTATCCGGGCTGACCGGGACGACGGCCGTGACCGACGACGAATTGTGCTACATCACCTCGGGCTGGATTCCGAGCAAGAATCGACCGGTGATCGCCGTCCGGGCCGGGGCCACCGGCGACGTTACCCCTGCCGACGACCAATCGCCGGGACCGCACGTCGCGTGGCGCGTCGGACCGACGGCGCCGTATGTGCCCAGCCCAGTGGCGTACCGGGGCCGGCTCTACCTTTTGGGTGATGGAGCGATCTGGAACTGCCTCGATCTGCGTACGGGCGAATCGGTCTATGGCCGCAAACGGCTCCCCCAAGGTGGCCCCTTCACGGCATCGCCTTGGGCGTGCGCTGGCAAGCTGTTTTGCCTGACCGAGGGCGGGCTCTGCTACGTGCTGGCCGCCGGCGATGAATTCCAGGTGCTGTCGACCAATCCGCCGCTCGACGAGGACGGATTGTTCCTGGCCACACCCGCGGTCGCCGGCGACGCGCTGCTGATCCGCGGTGCCCAGCAATTGCACTGCATTCGCGCCGATTAGCCGGCGGCCCGCCGCGTCCGATGCGCAGGAATCTGGATTGCCAGGCCGAGCGGCTACCGAGCGGCTCTTTCCGCCTCGTCGACCAGTCGCTCGACCGCGCGATCGAGCTGGTACGTGTCGGGACCCACGATGATCTGTCGCACGACGTGGTGATGGTCGAGGACGTACATCGTCGGCCAGCCCTCGACCTTCCAGGCCGCGGCGATGGACCCGCCGCTGCCGTCCCACCAGGAGCGCCACGTCATCTGCTCGCGTTCGATGGTGGCGCGCAGTTTCGACTTCGAGTCGCTATTGACCCCCAGCAGGACGAAGGGCCTGCCTTGCATGCGCCTCACGAGCGACCGCTCGTGGTCGTACATCGACCTGCAAGGCGGTCACCAATCGCCCCAGAAATCGACGACGACAACCTGGCCTTGGTAGTCGCTCAGGGCAAAGGACACGCCGTCGGCATCCTCGCCCGTGATCTCCGGTGCGGGCTGATCAATCTCCGGCACTCCGCTGATAGCGCCGCCGGGGCCTTTGGTCTCGGCCGAGCAACCGGCCAACAACGCTACGCAGATCAACGCTTGAGCCAGGTGCCGCGTCCGAGCCGGCAAACTTGGGGGCATGCGCATCGAACGGACTCCTCTGTACTGAGCCGTGAGCCAGCAAGAGCCTGGCCTCTCGCGAACCTGGCGGCCTGGTTGGCGCTTAGCGCCGCGGACTGAAGATCCGCAACAGCTTCTGCACCGGGTCGTAGTACTCGTCGACGACCCGTTCCTTGAGCGGAATGATCGCGTTGTCGGTGATATGAATGTGCTCGGGGCAGACCTCGGTGCAGCATTTCGTGATGTTGCAGTAACCCAGCCCCAGCTCGTTCTTGAGCAGCGGCAACCGGTTCGCCTCGTCCAGCGGGTGCATTTCGAGCCCCGCGACACGGACGAAGAACCGCGGGCCGCCGAACTGCTGCTTCAGATCGTGTTCGCGCAAGACATGGCAGACGTTCTGGCAACAGAAGCACTCGATACACTTGCGAAATTCCTGGACGCGGTCGGCCTCCTCCTGCGAAAAGCGGCGCTCGCCGGCCTTCGGCTTGAAGGCCGGGATCTTCTTATTGACCTCGTAGTTCCAGGAAACGTCGCAGGCCAAGTCCTTGATCACAGGGAACGACTTCATCGGCCGCACAACGATCGGCTGATCGGCCGGGTAGCGGTCGATCCGGTCCATGCACATCAGCCGCGGCCGACCGTTCACCTCGGCGCTGCACGAGCCGCACTTACCGGCTTTGCAGTTCCAGCGGCAGGCCAGGTCGGGCGCGGCCGTCGCCTGCACGCGGTGCACGGCGTCGAGCACGACCATGCCGCTGGCCCGTTCGACTTCGTATTCGACCATTTGTCCGGACGCGTTGTCGCCGCGGTAAACCTGCAGCTTGACGGTGCCGGTCGCAGGGGGCGGGCCCGAGGCGCCGCCCGCCGCCGCACCTGGGGTCGTACTCGTGCTAGACATGCTTGCCTTCCTTCACCTCGCCGATCAGTTCCCGCAATTCGTCGGGCATCTGCGGCAGCGGCTCGCGGTGCAACTCGACCGCGCCGGAGCGCTGGCGAATCACGTTGTTGAACTTGCCCCAAGTCGCGTCGCTGTCGGGATAGTCGTCGCGCGTGTGGCCGCCCCGGCTCTCGGTGCGCTCGAGCGCCGCTCGAGCCACGGCCTCGCTGATATCGAGCATGTTGTCCAGGTCCAGCGCCAGATGCCAGCCGGGGTTGTACTGGACATTGCCGGTGATCTTGGCGGTGGCAGCCCGGGCGCGCAGCTTCTGAATCTCGTCGAGTGCGTACTGCAAATCGTCGGCCGTGCGGACGATGCCCACGTAGGTCTGCATCAGGGCTCGCAGCTCTTCGTGCAGCACGTAAGGGTTCTCGCCGCTGGTGCGGTTGAACGGCTCGAGCTGCTTACGGGCCACTTGCTCGATTTCGCCCTGGTCGATCGCCGGCAAGCTGGGGGTCTTCTTGGCCAGCTCGGCCGCATATTCGCCGGCCCGTTTGCCGAATACCAGCAAGTCCGAGAGCGAATTCCCGCCCAGGCGGTTGGCGCCGTGCATGCCTCCGGCCGATTCGCCCGCGGCGAACAGGCCCGGCAACGTCGACTCCTGCGTCTCGGGGTGAACGCGGATGCCGCCCATCGCGTAGTGGCACGTCGGCCCGACTTCCATCGGGTCGGTCGTGATGTCAACGTCGGCCAGTTCCTTGAACTGGTGATACATGCTCGGGAGCTTCTTCTTGATCTGGTCGGCCGTGCGGCGCGAGGCGATGTCGAGGAACACACCGCCGTGCGGCGAGCCGCGGCCGGCGCGGACCTCGCGGCGGATGGCCCGGGCTACGACGTCGCGGGTCAGCAGCTCGGGCGGGCGCCGGGCGTCGGGGCGCTGTCCGGCGACGACCGACTGCACCCAGCGGTTGGCCTCTTCTTCACTTTCGGCAAATTCGCCTTTGAACATTTCGGGAACGCTGTCGAACATGAAGCGCCGGCGTTCGCTGTTGAGCAGCACGCCCCCTTCCCCGCGCACGCCTTCGGTAATCAGCGTGCCCTTGACGCTCGGCGGCCAGACCATGCCCGTCGGATGAAATTGGACGAATTCCATGTCGATCAGGTCGGCGCCGGCCCAGAGGGCCATGGCATGGCCGTCGCCGGTGTATTCCCAGGAGTTGGAGGTCACCTCCCAGCAGCGGCCGATGCCGCCGGTGGCCAGCACGACGGCCTTGGCGCGAAACACGACGAACCGGCCGCTCTCGCGATAGTAGCCCATACAGCCGGCCACTCGCCCGCCGTCGCGCAGAATCCAGCGGATCGTCGTCTCCATGAAGACGTCGATCCCCTGGTGCACGCCGCGGTCTTGCAGCGTGCGGATGATCTCCAGGCCCGTCCGGTCGCCGACGTGGGCCAGGCGCGGATAGGTATGGCCGCCGAAATTGCGCTGCAAGATGCGGCCGTCCTTGGTGCGGTCGAAGACGGCGCCCCATTCTTCCAGTTCGTTGACGCGGTCGGGGGCCTCTTGGGCATGGAGCTGTGCCATGCGCCAGTGGTTGAGAAACTTGCCCCCCTTCATCGTGTCCTTGAAATGCACCTTCCAATTGTCGCGGGCATCGGTGTTCGAGAGCGACGCGGCCACGCCCCCTTCGGCCATCACCGTGTGGGCCTTGCCCAGGAGCGATTTGCAGATCAGCGCGGTGCGCACACCGCGGGCCGAGGCCTCGATCGCTGCGCGCAGTCCCGCGCCCCCGGCACCCACGACGACGACGTCGTATTCGTGCGTTTCGTATTTGTTCGTCATCGAAGTCGATTCGTTCGGCAAGGACCGCCGCGGCTGATGCGCCGCGACACATTCAGATCAAGCGCCCATCAGATCAAGCGGATGTCGCGGATCACATCGGACGCGCAGAGGAACACGTACACGTCGGTCAGGCTCACCACGTACAAGCTGACCCAGGCCCAGAGCATGTGATGCTCGTTGAGTTTCGAGAGCCCTTTCCAGGCATTGTAGCGCGCCTGGCCCATCGTCACGCACGACCAGCAGTCGATCTTGCCGCCGACCAGGTGCCGCAGCGAGTGACAGGAGAACGTGTACAGCGACAGACAGGTCACGTTGAGCAGCAGCACCAAGGTGCCGACGCTGACGCCAAACGTGTGGCTGCCCGTCGGCTTGCCGTCGGCGCCCAGGACTGGCCAGATCAGGCCGTACACGAAGTCGGCCGTCAGGATGACCAGGAACGCCAGCGCCGCGTAGAGGAAAAAGCGGTGCAGATTCTGAAACAGTAGCACGAACGTCTCGCCGCGATAGCGCTTGCCAGGCTTTTCCGCCACGCCGCAGGCCACCGGATCGAGGAAAAAGGCTCGATAGTACGCCTTGCGGTAGTAGTAGCAGGTCAGGCGGAACCCGCCCGGAAAGGGCAAGATCAGCAGGGCCGGCGAAAACCAGGCCGGCACCCACGCGGGCAGCGCCAACAGCGGCGAGTAGAGCGGCGACAGGATGTGGGCGCTCTCCGGGTGCGAGCCCGGCACTCCCAACTGGTAGTACCCATTCATGAAAGCCCGGATGGTGCCGTAGACGATGAAGGCCCCCAAACTGAGGCCAGTGACCAGGGGGCCCGTCCACCAGGCGTCGCGTCGTTGAGTGCACCCGAATTCGACGCAGTCCCCGGCCCGCGCAACTGCCGTAGCCATAACACCCTTTCGCGGTATTTGGAATGCGGCACTATAGCCCTGCCGGTCGCGCGGGTCAACGCGGCGAAAGTGACGCAATGCGGGCAATTCGCCAGGCATTCTTGGCGCCGGACATTCGCCGTCGAGCTGCGCCGCGGAGGCAGCGCTAGTGCCCTGCCCATTTCTCCAGCGCCGGGTCGGGCTGCCAGAGATACAAGAACGTCGGCAGCCGGCTGCGGTCGAGGCCCGGCACGCTCAGTGGCAGGAAGGCCGTCTGCAGCGGCACGTTCGGCGTGATCGCATGGACACTGCGGGCCCGATCGTTGCACCGATGGAAGAAGACGACCTGCGGCGTGCAGAGTTGTCCGGCCAGTTGCCCGGCCAGGCTCACGGCGTCGTCGACATAGCCGATCGAGTCGACCAGCCGGCGTTCGAGCGCCTGCTGCGCGGTGAACACGCGACCGTCGAATAGTTCGCCGTCTTTGAGGTTGATCGTCGGCCGCGCGCCGGCCACGGATTGCTTGAAGCGGTCGTGAAACTCGTTGGCCATCTGCTGCAAGATCGCGCGGCCCTCTTCGGGGATTTCGCGGATCGGTGAACCCAGGTCGATGTTTTCGCCGGCGCGGATCGGTACGCCCAACACGTTGAACTGGTTCATCGTGTCTTGCAGGTTGTAGAGATTCAGGATCACGCCGATGCCGCCGGTGACCGTCGTGGGGTGCGCGACGATCGTGTCGGCCGCCGTGGCGAGGTAATAGGCGCCGCCGGCGCCGAGGTCCATCAGGCACGCCACGACCGGGCGGCCCGTGCGCTGGCGAAACGTCTGCAGGTCGCGGCGCATCACGTCGCAGGCGGTCACGCCGCCGCCGGGCGAATTGATCCGCACCACGATCGCGCACACCAGCGGATCGTCGGCCGCCGCGTCGAGCCGCTCGCGGAACAACGCCACGGGGTTCTCACCCAGAGAAGAGAGACCCGTCATGTCGGTGTTCAACAGCAGGCCGTCGACGTCGATGATCGCGACCCGGGGCGCCTCGAGGTCGGGCTCGCGGGGCAGCGTCATCCGCATCACCGGGCCGAAGGCCTGCACCGGCGGAATTTCGGCGGTCACCCGACCGCTGGTGTGCACCGACAACGGCGGCACCTTGCAGCCGGCCAACAGGCACAGCGCCAGGGGAACCAGCCAACCGCCGATGACAAAGCGCCGCAGCATGGCAGACATCCATCCGTGTCGAGCGCCGCTGCCCTGGACGTCCTGCCCGGGGTTCGACTGGCCATTCGCTCGCGCTCGTGACAGGGCACTGCTGATATCGGTTCGGCGCGAGCACCGAGGCCAGTGTCAGCTACTGAATTCGCCGCCGGCGCTGAGTGCTGGCGCCAGCAGTGCTGTCGTATCACGGCCAGCGGCGCGCCGGTCACTTGCTGGCCGCGTCGAGATCGCGGCGAAAACGCCGCACGCGGTCTTGCGCCACCAGCGGCAGCTTCGACCGCAGCAGGTTCGCGCCTTTGAACCAGCCTTGCGGTTCGACGAAGGCATGATGGTACTCGACAAAGATCGCGCCGGCCGGCTCGCGCAGCCGGGTCAACTTCACGTAGAAGCCCCCGCCGGCGTACGGCACAGCCGGCCCCAACTCGATCTTGCCGGCCTCGGTGCGGCCGATCGACTGCCACTGCACGGGAAACTCGGCATCGCCGCGAAAACGCTCGTCGAGCCGCGACGCCAGCACGATCGATTCGTCGGTCCGGTGGCTCATCGCGTGGCGCGTGGCAAAGATGTACACGCGATCCAGCATTGGGAACCGCGCGTGCAGCCACTGCTCGCCCTCGGCCTTGCCCTCGGGCCCCAGCAGCGAGCGCGCGTTCAAGGCCTGGAGATCGAGCAGCTTCGACGTGGTCGGAATCGCCGCGTCGTCCGATTCGCCCAACCGCGCCAGTTGCTCGCGAAAACTCTCGGAGTAGATCACCTCGAGCTTGCCGTAGGCGACGAAGTAGAGGTCGATGATCCGCGAGGTCGTGTCGGGGGCCGCGGCCGAGTGCTTCTCGATCTGGAGCACGAACGGGCTCACGACTGCGTCGCGCAGCAGCCGCTCGACGGTGTGATTCGCGTCGGAGATCGACTCGAGTGCGGCGCGCTGAGCAGCGGCGTCGAGCCCGTCGGGCACGACCGGCGCATGCAGGGGAATCCGCACTTCGGGCGACACGATCACGCCGTCGGTCAGCAACGCGTCGAGCACCTTGTTCGCCGGCGGATCGGCCGCGGCCACCGGCGGCGCCGCAACCAGCGCGACCCAGGCACACCACCCGAGCGCAATCGGTGCCGCACGTTTCATGGCATCGCCTGCTTTCCAGGAACATCGAACAACGCGAACAACTCGCGTTCGTACAAGGCCAGCGTGGTGGTCGAAAATCGGGCCAGGGCCGCCTGTGCTTCAAGCGCCGGCGGCCAGGGGAGCTCGGCGCCCTCGGGCAGGGTGCCCATGGCAAAGGCCTGCGAGTTGGGCACGCCGACCGTCACTTCTTCTTCGTCGACGACCAGCGGATAACGGTGGACCAGGTTGTTCGGCAGCCGCTTGAACGCCGCGGCCACGCGGTGCAAGACGCCGGCCTCGTCGCGCCGCAGCAGCCAGAGAAACGTCACTAGGCGCCCCGAGCGCGGATCGACCAACAGGCAATAGCGAAACAGAACCTGCTCGTGCTTGCCCGCCAGTTGCACGCGCGTCAGCGCGTCAAGCACGGCAATGTTCGGCCCGCGGGCCACTTGAGTCCACGCCTTGATCTCGTCCTCGCTGCGCGACAGGACCATGCGCGCGACGATGTTCAGATCGGCGCCGAGATCTTCTTGCGTGTCGGCCGTCACGATCGTGTCTCGGGCAGCGATCCGGGTGCCGACGCCCGCGGCAACGGCCTCGAGCCGAAACGGCATACCGGCCGCTTGCCGATCACGGTGCACGTTGGCCACGATCACGCCGAACAGCGACCTGGCCAGATCGGCGGCCACGGGCAGCACCTTGTCGGCTTGCTGCTCGTCGAGCCGCGGCTGATTCTTGACGACCAGGTGCGACCAGCCGATGGGCGGCTTTTCTTCGATCACGGTGCCCGGCCGGATGGTCGTCATCGGCCGCGGTTCAAGATCGAGCGTATCGGCTGCGCACAACGGCCACGCCGCAACGACCCAGGGCAGCACGCTCAACAGCGTCGCGGCTAGCATTCGGTCGCGGGCGCAACGATACATCGTGCTGCAGTTCCACGGACACGGACGGGGTCGCGCAAGTCTAGCGCCACGCCAAGCCACGGGTCAAGCAAAGCCGCTGGTCGTCTACACCAGCGCGACCGTATCGTCGGTCGAAGCGTAATGCGGACCACAGGCCGGCACGCGATCGGCCAACAAACTGGCGACGAATTGCCCGATCTGCCGGGCGCAAGGATCGCGGAACATCTGCAAATGCTCGCAGTCCACGTCGTACAGCCGCAGCGCGCCGCGCACCCAGTGCGACCAGCCTAGCGAGGGACTGTTGAACGCCGGCGAAATCTTTTGCGTGGCCCGGACCACGGTCACGGCGCCGTCGTAGGGCCTGGGCCGATAGCGGAACAGCGCCTGCAAGTTGGCCTGGAACACCTGGAACGCCAGACTAAAGCGCTGCTCGTTCCAATCCGACGTCACCAGCCGGGCACGTTCGGCGCGGCTGCGGAAGTAGTCCAATTGCTCGTCGTGGCTCAAGGCGCGGAGCTGCTCGACGGTCAATTGTTCTTCACCGTGCAACATCTCGACTAGCGTTTGCAAGATGTCGTTCTCGGTCGTCGGGTGCTCCGGCGGCATCATCACCGTGTCGAACACGACGAGCATCTCGACGTTTTCGCCCAGGGCGCGAAGCTGTTGGGCCATTTCGACCGCGACGACGCCGCCGAACGACCACCCGGCCAGTCGATAGGGGCCCTGCGGCTGTTGCCGGCGAACCAATTGCAGGTATGCGGCGGCCATCTCTTCGACCGTGCCGTGCGGTTCGGCCTCGCCATCGAGGCCGCGTGCTTGCAGGCCATAGATCGGCTGGTCGGCACCCAAGTGCGGCGCCAGGGTCAAATAGCAGAACACCGTGCCGCCGGCCGGATGTACGCAAAACAGCGGTCGCTGGGCGCCGCGGCGTTGGATGGGGACGAGCGGCGAGACGGCATCGGCCGTGGCCGGCCGGCGAAGCAATTCGGCCAGCTCGGCAATGGTCGGTCGCGAAAACAGCGTCGCCACCGGCAGCCAACGGCCGAACTCCCGCTCGATCTGCGCCACCATCTGCACGGCCAACAACGAGTGGCCGCCGATCTCGAAAAAGCTGTCCTCGACACCGAAATTGCCGTAGCCCAGCAACCGCGCCCAAATGTCGCGCAGCCGGCGCTCGGTTTCGTTGCGCGGCGCGACGACGGCGCGGTCGGCCGGCATTTCCAATTCCGCGGGATCGGGCAGCGCGGCCCGGTCCAGCTTGCCGTTGGGCGTGCGCGGCAACTGCGGCAGCTCGACGAAGGCGCCGGGCACCATATAGGCCGGGAGCCGCCGCTCGAGCAGGCCGCGAAGTTCGCCGACCGGTGCCGCACGGCGCTGAGCGGCCGCGTAATAGGCTACGAGCCGCTTGTCGCCAGTGCCGATCTCGCGCGCGACGACGACCACGTCGCGAATCTCGGGGTGTTCGCGCAGCACGGCCTCGATCTCCCCCAGCTCGATGCGGAAGCCGCGGAGCTTCACCTGGTGATCGACGCGGCCCAGGCACTCGAGCGCACCGTTGTTGCGCCACCGCACCAGGTCGCCCGTGCGATACATCCTCGCCGGGCGGTCGTCCCGCGCAGGCTGGAACGGATCGGCCAGGAACCGCTCGGCGTTCAGCTCCGGGCGCCCGCGATACCCGCGCGCCACGCCGACGCCGCCGATGTAGAGTTCGCCGACGACGCCCGGCGGAACCAACTGTCGCGCGGCATCGAGCACGTACAGCCGGGTGTTATCCAGGGGGTGCCCGACGCAAATCACTTCGGTCTCGGGCGTGATCCGTTCGGAAGTCGACCAGACGCTCGTTTCGGTGGGGCCGTAGAGATTCCACAGCTCGACGCCGAGGTCGAGCAGCTTGGCGGCCAGGTTCGGGTCGAGCGCTTCGCCGCCGCAATAGGCACGAAAGCCCGGCCGCGGCTGCCAACCGTGATCGACCAGCATGCGCCAGGTCACCGGCGTGCACTGCAACAGCGTCACGTCGTTGTCCTCGAGCGTGGCGATCAGCCGCTGCGGATCGAGCGCCACTTCGGAGTCGGCAATCACCACGCGCGAACCGACCACCAGCGGCAGGAACAACTCGACGACGGCGATGTCGAATGACAGCGTCGTCACCGCGAGCAACACGTCGTCAGCCTCGAAGCCGGGATAGTGGGCGCTCGAACACAGCATGTTGATCACGCCCCGCTGCGTCACCTCGACTCCCTTGGGGCGGCCGGTCGAGCCGGAGGTGTAGATCACGTACGCCAGATCGTCGGGCGCGGCCTGGGTCGCCGGCTCGGTCGTCGCCAGCGCGATCTGCGACCAGTCGCGATCGACACAGACGGTCTCGTAATCGCCCGCCGGCAGTGTGCCAAGCAGCCGTTCGTGCGTGAGCACCAGCGCCACTTCGGCGTCGGACAGCATCGACTCCAGCCGCTCGCGCGGGTACATCGGATCGAGCGGCACGTACGCCGCACCCGACTTGAGCACGCCCAACAGCGCCACAATCATGTCAAGCGAACGCTGGCAATACAGCCCCACCAGGTCGCCGCGACCGACGCCGCGCGAGGCCAGGTAGCGGGCCACGGCCGCGCTCCGCTGATCGAGCTCCGTATAGCTCAGCTTGCTGCCCCGGTGAACGGCCGCCACGGCCCGCGGCGTCCGGGTCACCTGGGCTTGGATCAGGTCGATCAGGTTGCCCTCGGGCAGCGTCGTAGCGGCACCGTTCCACTCGTCCAACAGCTTGGCTCGCGTGGCGGTATCGACCATCGGCAAGGCGTCGATCGAGCATGTCGGATTGGCCACAATCGAATGGAGCAATTCGTGCCAGGCCGATTGCAGGTCGCAGATCGTGCGCTCGTCGAAACGGCCACGGTCGAACAAGATCAGGCTCTGAATTCGTCTGCCGCGGCGCTCGATCACCAGGCTCAGCGGCAACGGCAACATCCAGCGGTAATCGACTTCGACGCGGGCGCGAATCGCGTCGCCCGCGGCCAGTGTCTCGTCGGGCAATTCCTCGAACGCGAACAGCGATTGGAACAGCGGCTGACCGTGGCCGGCGCGGTGCGGGTGCAGCGCCTCGACCACGCGTTCCAACGGCAAATCGCCGTCGGCCAAGGCGGCAACCACTGTCGCCCGCACCCGGCCGAGAAACTCGGCAAAGCCTGGACTGCCGGCCAGGTCGCCGCGCAGCACCACGGTGTTGGCGAAAAAGCCGATCAGGTTCTCAAACTCTCGCCGCGCGCGGCCAGCCACGGGAGCGCCGACGGAAATATCGCTTTGGGCCGTGGTGCGATAGAGCAGCACCTGCCAGGCGGCCAGCAACGTCATGAACAACGTCGCATCGTGCCTGCGGCCGAGATTCGACAGGGCCGCGCTCAGTTCGGACGGCAACTCGGCTCCCAGACAGCCCGACGAACTCGACGCTGCGGCGCGCGGGTGATCGAACGGCAAGGCCAACTCGCTGGCGCCGGCCAGCCGCTCGCGCCAAGCCGCGAGCCGGGCCTCGTACTCCGGGCCACCCAGCGCGCGGCGCTGTGTCGCCACGAAGTCACGATAACGGGCCGCGAGCCGCGGCAACCGTGCAGGCCGATTCTCCAAGCGCGCCAAGTACAGCTCGTTCCACTCGCCGCGCAAGACCTCCATCGAGCAGCCGTCGGTGATCGCGTGATGAAACACGGCCAGGAGCACGTGGCGCTGGGGCGAGAGCGTCACCAGCCGCACGCGCCACAGCGGCGCGACATTCAGGGCAAAGGGCCGCGCCGCGTCGCTATCGGCCAAGCGCGCCACTTCGCCGTCTTGCCGCTGTTCGCCGTAATGCGTCAGGTCGGTTTCGTGCCAGGGCAATTCGATCTCGTTGGCGATCACCTGGAAAGGCACGCCATCGACGTTGTCGAACGCCGTCCGCAAAGGTTCATGCCGCGCGACGATCTCCGCGAGCGCCCCGCGCAGCGCGGCGCGGTCGAGCGGGCCGTCGAGCGTGACCCGTGCGGCGATCTGGTAGCCGGACCGTCCGGCGTGCAGCCGGTCGAGAAACCACAAGCCTGCCTGTCCGCACGAGGCGGCTTGGCGCGGATGGTCGTTTGCCACGACAAGCGGCTCGCGCTCGGCGGGCGACTGTTCGCGCAACCGATCCATCGCGGCGGCCAGGTCGGCCAGCACCGGCGCGGTAAACAAAGTCGCCGGCGGAAGCTCCAGCCCGCAGACCTGGTTGATCCGTGAAATCAATTGCATGGCCAACAACGAGTGTCCGCCGTGATCGAAGAAGTTGTCGCGGCGGCTCGGCGTCGACACGCCGAGCACTTCGCTCCACAGCTTGGCCAGTTGCGTCTCAGTGTCGCCCAGCGGCGGCTCGTGCGCTGTTGAATCCGCGCAAACGGCATCCGCCCCTGCGGCATGCCAGGCGGCGAGAACCGGCAGTTCGCCGGCCAGGTACTGCCGCTTGCACTCGCGGCGCTGCACTTTACCGCTGGTGGTCTTGGGCAGGCGTTGGGCCTGGATCAACACGATCGCCGCCGGCTGTAGATCGTGGGCGGCAAGCACCGCGCTCCGCGCGGCGGCCAACACTTCGTCGAGATCGATCTTTTTCGGCCGTGCGACTTCCTGGACGACGACGAGCCGCTCCGCACCGTCCTGTTCGACCGAGAAGGCAGCGCCGGCGTCGGGCTTGAGCGCGTCGTGGGCGCGCTGCACGGTATGTTCGATGTCCTGGGGATAGTGATTGCGCCCGGCAATGATGATCAGGTCCTTGAGCCGGCCCGTGATGAACAGCTCCCCGTCGCTCAAGAAGCCCAGGTCGCCGGTGCGCAGGAACGGGCCAACGTTCGTGGCCGCGCCGTGCGCGTCGTGCAAGCAGGCGCGAAACGTTGCGTGCGTTTCTTCCGGCCGGTTCCAGTAGCCCTGCGCGATGCTGGGGCCTTGGACCCAGATCTCGCCGATCTGCCCGTCGGGCAGCACCTGCTGCGAAGCCGGATCGACGATCCGCAGCGTGTGATCGGGAATCACGCAGCCATTGCCTACCAGCATCCGCACCGGCTCGTCGCCGGCGGTGGGCGGACAGGCTACGCGGCGTTCGAGACCCGCGGCGCTGAACGGCCTGACGACCGGGGCCCCATCGCGCCGGCCGCCGGAAATCACCAACGTGGCCTCGGCCATGCCGTAGCACGGGTAACTCGTCTCGCGGCGCAGCCCATAGGGCGCGAACTTCTGATAGAAACGATCCAGCGTTTCGGCACGCACTGGCTCGGCGCCGTTGCAGGCCAGCGACCAACAACTCAAATCGAGGTCCGCGCAGTCTTCCTCCGACACGCGCCGGGTACACAGCTCGTAACCGAAGTTCGGGCTGGCCGACGAAGTGCCGCGATAGCGCGAGATGGCTTGCAGCCAGCGCGCCGGCCGCTGCACGAACGACAGCGGCGACATCAAGACCATCGACCGCCCGCGATAGGCAGGCATCAAGATGCCGCCGATCAGCCCCATGTCGTGATACGGCGGCAACCAGCAGACGCCGCGCGCGCCTGGGCCGTCGAGCTGATCAAGCGCCGCGAGGTTCTGCATGAGATTGCCGTGGCCGAGCATCACCCCCCGCGGCGTACCGGTCGAGCCCGAGGTGTATTGCAATATGGCCAGCGTGTCGGCCGTCAGGTGCGGCATGCGCCAGTCGTCGGCCGTGGCCAGGTCGAGCCCTTCGGTGGCCAGCACGGCATCAAAGTGTCCGGTTTGGCGCAAGAGCTGTTCGGCCCAGCCCAGGATCTCGGTGCTAGTCAGCACGTACCGGGCCATGGCGTCGCACACGATCGCTTCGAGCCGCGGTAGCTCGCGATTGATCCGTAGCGGCTCGAGCGGATAGGCGGGCACCGCGACGGCCCCGGCATACAGGCAGCCGTAGAGCGCAGAAATATATTCCAGGCCCGGCTCGTAGATCAGCAGGACGCGTTCGCCCTGAGCGCCGCAATTGCGCAACAGTGTCGCGATTGCGCGAGCGCGGCGATCGAGTTCGGCAAAGCTCAGGCGGCGCTCGTCGGTTTCGCCGTCGGCGAGAAATAGGTAGGCCAGGTCGTCACCGCGTTCACCGGCATAGCCGCGAAGCACGTCGACCAGGTGGGATCGTTGACAGTGCGTGTCCATGGTGTCTCGGGCCCGACGGATGGCAGGGGAAGCAGCGTTGCATTTAGTCCACAAATATAGGTCGCGCGATCGCTGGAACTCCCTTATCCGCAACGTGTTTGCACTCGCCCCCCAACGCGATCCGCAGGCTGCGAAAAATCCCCACACCTGGTCGGCATGCGGGATCGATCGATTGCATGGGTTTCTCGCTGGTGGGGTGGCGATTACACGCCGCGTGCGGGTCGTGCCGCCTGCATGGCGTCATCGCTGACGCTGTCCCTGCGTGCCTGACGGGCCGTCTCGGCTCGATTTCTCGGGCCGGGTCGGAAACCTTTTTCATTACCGTCAAGCGTGGAAACCCTTCCATTGTTACGCCTGGGCATCGCTGCGCCAGTCGCTTGACGAGAACTATTCGCAAAACCGATGCCAAACTATTGAACGCGGTCCGTGGGGGGTTGGCAAAAACAGGAGTTGAGCGCAGCCGCCATCATCCGCGGCACGCAGCGCGATCAACGTCGCATTCGTCAGGTACGCAGTGCTGCCGCAGGGAGCATGCGCATGCCCAGCCGCGCCGGATACAGGCCGCCCAACAGCGCGAACGCCGCGGCGACGACGAATCCGTGCCCGATGGTCTCCGGCCCGATCTGCCCGTCGATATAGCCGTTGACCTGGGGGAGCTGGCAGAGCAGGCGTACGAGCAACACCGCGCCCGCGGCCCCCAGTCCGGCGCCGATCAGCCCCAGCGCAAGCGATTCGCCCAGGATCATCGCGGCGATGCGCCGCCGGGGCCAACCCAACGAGCGCAGGATGCCCAGTTCGCGCGTCCGCTCGAGCACCGAGGTGAGCATCGTGTTCAAGGTCCCCGCCGCGCCGATCACCAGCGCGATCAGCGAAGTCACCCACGCCATGCCGGCTGCCACCCGGATTTGCGAATTGGTCTGTGCAAACTGCCGGGTCGTCATCGCGCTCAAACCGGGGGCCAAGTCCTCGATCTCGCGCCGCAGGCGCTCGACTGCGGCCGGCGTGCGCGGCTCGGCCAGCGTGACGGTGAACCCGGTCACCTTGCCTGGCAGGTCCATGATCCGCTGCAGTTGATCCAACGGGATCACCATGCCTCCGTTCTCGAAGACGCTGAAACTCTCGAAAACGCCGACCACCTCGAACGGTTCGTCAGGCACGATCTCGAGCGTCTGGCCGGCGTGGAGCCCCAGGTTGGCCGCCAGCACCTTACCTAGCATGACGTGCCGCGCGTCGCCCGCGGCCAGCCGCCGACCGCCGGGTAGCACCCGCAATTCGCGTAGCGGCTGCGAGTCGACCCGCCAGCCGTGAACCAGCACGCCATAGAGCTGCTGGTCTTCGTACGAGACCACCTCGATCAGGCCGCCGGTCACCTCGGCCACGCCCGGCAACCGCGCGATCTGGTCGGTCAGCGACTCGTCGATCGCGCTGTTGAGACCCTGCGAGGCCCCCGCGCGGGTCACCACCAGGTCGACCCCGCGTTCGTCGTAGACGTTGCGCAGCGCCTGCTGGAAATTGCGAGCGATACCCACCAGCGCGACGAGCGTGCCGATGGCCACCGCGGCGCCGCAAACCGTCAACAGCGATCGCGCCGGCGAGCGCAGCAGATTCTTGAGAATCACCGTGGAGAATCGCATGGCCCTTAGCCTAGCTTTGTGGTGCTCGCGCGGACAAGCGCTCGGGAAGATACCGGCGCTCCAAGGCGGCGGGTTTTCGTCGCGGTGGCCGGGCGCGTAAGATGCTGTGCCGCGGCGTGCGACGAACGGTGAGGGAACGGACTGGCGATGACCTTTGTCGACCTGGTTTTCAAGAACGTCTGGCGCCGCCCGCTGCGCGCGGCACTGACCTTGGCGGGCGTGGCGCTGGCGATTGGCACCGTGATCGCCTTACTCGGCCTGGCCCAGCAATTCCACAGCGCCTTCGTCGAACAGTTTGCCCGGCGCGGGATCGACCTGGTCGTCGTTCGCGCCGGGATCGCTGAGAATGTCACCAGCTCGCTGAGCGAGACGCTGGCACCCCGCTTGGCGGCTGTGCCCGGTGTGGCGGGCGTCAATCCCGTGCTGATGGACATCGTGGCCTTCGAAGACCTGGACCTGTTCGGCGTCGTGGTCCAGGGCTGGGCGGCTGACAGCACGCTCTTCGACGGGCTGCGCTTCACGTCCGGCGCCCGGCTGGCCGCGGGCGATACGAAGAAAGTCGTGCTGGGCGCGGTCCTGGCACGCAACCTGGGAAAACAGGTCGGCGACCGCGTCGAAATCGTCGAGGACGAGCCGTTCGAAGTCGCGGGAATCTACGAAAGCTTCAGCGTCTTCGAAAACGGCGCGATGATCGTGTTGCTGCCCGAGCTGCAACGGTTGATGGACCGTGCCGGCCAGGTGACGAGCTTCGACTTGCAGGTGGCGGGCACTCCCGACGCCGCGGCCTTGGCCCGATTGGCGGCCGACGTCGAGCGTGTCGCCCCACAGCTCTCGGCGATGCCGACCGAGGAATTCGCTAATGCCAGCTCGCAAATCCGCCTGGCCGGAGGCATGTCGAAGCTCACTTCGATGATCGCCCTGATCGTGGGCACGATCGGCATGCTCAACACGATGGTGATGTCGGTCTTCGAGCGCACGCGCGAGATCGGCGCGCTACGGGCCATCGGCTGGCGCAAGCGACGCGTACTCGGCATGATCCTGGCCGAAAGCGTGCTCTTAGCCTTGGCGGGCGCTGCGGTAGGTGCGCTCGTCGCGCTGGCCGGCACGAGGTTGCTGCGGCTGCTGCCCGCGGCCAGCATGCTGACCGACGGCCGGCTGCCGCTGGAGGTCGTCGCTCAGGGCTTCGCCATCGCCGTCGTGGTGGGTCTGGTGGGGGGGCTGTTCCCGGCCTGGCGCGGCGCGCGCATCTTGCCAACCGAGGCCTTGCGCCATGAATGACCCCGCTCCGACGGTCGCTGCGACGATCAACGGCGCGTTGCTTGCGGCCCAGGCGCTGAGCAAGCGCTATCCGGACGGTGCCGTGCAGGCACTGATCGACGTCGACCTGGCCGTGGCGCCGGGCGAGTATGTGGCCATCATGGGTCCCAGCGGCAGCGGCAAGTCGACCCTGCTCAATATCCTCGGCGCGCTCGATCGGCCCGACGCCGGCGAGGTCTATTTTGAAGGCCAGCCGCTCTCGCAGTGCGAAAATCTCGATCGCTTTCGCGCGCAAAAGCTCGGCTTCGTGTTCCAATCGTTCCACCTGTTGCCAAACCTCACCGCGGCCGAAAACGTGCAGATCCCCATGTTCGAAGGCGGACTTCGCCGCCGCGAGCGCCAGACGCGGGCCGGCGAACTGCTCGGCGCGGTCGGCCTGTCGCATCGCGCCAAGCACCTGCCCAAGCACCTGTCGGTCGGCGAACGGCAGCGCGTGGCCATCGCCCGCGCGTTGGCTAATCGGCCGCGGCTGCTGCTGGCCGACGAGCCCACGGGCAATCTCGACTCGAAGAACGCCGCGGCCGTGCTCGATCTGTTGGACGACTTGAATCGGCGCCAAGGACTGACCATCGTGATGGTCACGCACGACGAAACGTTGGCGCAACGCACCAGCCGCGTGGTCCGAATGCGCGACGGCCGGATCGAATCTGCCTGACGCCTTCACGCGCCTGACCCCTGGGAACCACCGAGATGCGGGCCGTTATTCTAGGAATCGTTCTGGGCGCGCTGCCTGCCGTCACGGCGGCCGCCGCCGAGCCGGCCATCGCCGCCGGCAAACTGATCGTCGCCCACCGTGGCGCGAGCGGCTACCTGCCCGAGCATACGCTGCCGGCCTATGCCCTGGCGCATGCTCAGGGGGCCGATTACATCGAGCCCGACGTCGTGCTCAGCAAAGACGGCGTGCTCGTTTGCAACCACGACATCCACGCCGAGCTTACGACCGACGTGGCCGAACGATTCCCCGATCGTCGCCGCGCGGATGGGCACTGGTACTTTCTCGATTTCACCCTGGCCGAATTGAAGACTCTGGCAGTGCGCGGCCGCAAAGACCCGCCTGAGCCCGGCTACTCGATCCCCACGCTCGAAGAGATGCTCCTGTTGGTCCAACGGCTCAACGAACGCACAGGCCGCCGTGCCGGCACGATTCCCGAGCTGAAGTCGCCCGGCTGGCACCGCGCGCAGGGCGCGCCGCTCGAGCCGCCGTTTCTGGAGATGTACGCCCGATTTGGCTGTACGAAGCGGAGCGATAACGTCATCGTCCAGTGCTTCGAGCCCGATTCGCTGCGGCGGATGCGCGCAGAGTTGCACAGCGATCTGACGCAGCTCTTCCTGCTGCCCGGCCCCCTGCCCGAGGCGAAAATGGACGAGGTGGCCGCTTGGGCCGACATGCTGGGTCCCGCGCGGGCGGCGCTGGAGCGCGACGCGGCCAACCAGCTCGTGGCTGCGGCCCATCGCCACGGGCTGAAGGTGATCCCTTATACTTTTCAGCGGGATGCCGACGCCATCCGACGTTTTCTCTACGAGTTGGACGTCGATGGCGTATTCACCGATTTTCCCGACGTCGGAGTGGCCGCCCGCGCCGCCGGCGCCGCGAGCGATTGATCCGGCGGATTCAACCGACATGGCCACAGCGAGCTTGAACATCGGGATCGTGGGCTTGGGCGCCAACACGCGTCTGCGCCATCTGCCGGGCCTGCGGGCCATTCCCGGAGTCGAAATCGCGGCGGTGGTCAATCGCCGTCCCGAGTCGACCCGCGCGGCCGCGGCCGAGTTTTCCATTCCGCGCACGTTCGATCGCTGGGAAGACCTGGTCGCCGATCCGGCGATCGACGCCGTGATGATCGGCACCTGGCCTTATCTCCACTGTCCCGTCACGCTCGCCGCGCTGGCCGCGGGCAAACACGTACTGACCGAGGCACGGATGGCGATGAACGCGGCCGAGGCGCACCAGATGCTCGTGGCGAGCAACAAGCGTCCGGAGCTGACGTGCCAGATCGTGCCCAGCCCGTTCGGCTTGCGCGGCGATCGCCAGGTACGTCAACTGCTGGCCGCAGGCGCGCTGGGCACCCTGCGCGAAGTGGCCGTGCTGGGCGTCGGCGATGCGCTCGCCGACCCGCTGATGCCCTTGCATTGGCGCCAGGTCGGCGCGCTCAGCGGCCTCAACGTGCTCACCCTGGGCATCGTTCACGAAACGCTGTGCCGCTGGCTGCCCGATCCCGTGCGCGTCTTCGCGCAGATGCACGCCTTCATCTCCGAACGGCTCGATCCGGAGACGGGCCTGCGGCGCCGCGTCGGCACGCCCGACAGCGTGCAGGCGCTCGTGGCCTGGGACGATGGCGCGCGGGGCCTCTACCATTTCAGCGGCGTGAGCCATTTCGGCCCCGGCATGCAGATCCATCTCTACGGCAGCGAAGGCACGCTGCGCTATGAGCTGGCCCCGCACGAACGGCTGCTCTGGGGGCGCCGCGGCGACGCCCAACTGACCGAGCTGCCGCTGCCCAGCGAGGCCGAGGCGGGCTGGCGCGTCGAGGCCGATTTCGTCGCCGCGATCCGCGGCGAAAAGCCGGTCGAATACACCGATTTCGTCACCGGCGTGCGCTACATGGAGTTCACCGAGGCCGTGGCCCGCAGCGCAACCTCGGGCCAGGCAGTCGAACTGCCGCTGGGCGAGCCGTAGAGCGTCCTCACGCGTTGCCGCGCGTGGCTCCCTGGCGACGCCGGCGAATCAGCATCGACCCGGCAAACACGATCGCCACCCCGACCAGATGCGTGACGCTCGCCGGCTCCGGCACCGCGACGAGATCGAGTGCGTAGGCGACCTCGGTCACGTTGGGCACGGAGCTCACGGCCCCGGTGCCGTCCATACTGGCGTATTGAATTCCTCCGTGGGATTCGTCCGTCCAGTACACCTGCTGATTCATCAGATCGAGCGCCAGTTGCGCGGGGATCGCGCCAAAGGGCCCCGGGATCGAATACAGCGTCTCGACGCCGCTACCGTCGAGGTTGGCCCGTTGAATCAGCGACATGCTCGGCGCGCGCGAGCCGAAATACATCTTTCCGCCGGCGACATCCAAGGCCAGCCCGGTCACGTCCGACAACGTCAACAGCGTTTCGGGACTCGATCCATCGAGGTTGGAGCGACGAATCTCGCCGGTCGCCGAATTGGTCCAATACATCTGACCGGCGCTCAGATCGAGATCCAGGGCGTAAACGTCGCGTTCGCTGGTGCGCAACGTCTCCTGGTTCGAGCCGTCGAAATTCGACCTGCGAATCGTTTGGCCGATGGCGTCGGTCCAGTAGAGCTTTTCCGCCCCGTTGTCGACGGCGATATCGAAAATCGCCATCCCGCCGTCGTCGACGATGGTCGTAATGCCGGTGCCATCGAGATTCGACCGGTAGATCTTGTTGGGCACCGATTCGCCGATGTAGCCCAGGTCCCAGTCGGAGAAATAAATCTCGTTACGCGGGGCGTTCACTTTCAAGGCCGTGCCGAAAATCCCCTGCGTGACGAGCGTCGTTTGGCCGCTCCCGTCGGGCTGGATTCGTTCAATCGTCGCCGGTTCGTTCGCCGTGTAGTAATAGACGTCCAACGGGCCCGCGACGACGACACCAGGGCTCGACAAGAAATGGGACGTCCCACTCAGCGCCAGGACGAGCACACTGCTCTTCATGGCGAGTTGCAACTGATCACGGCGATTCACGAGCGTTCCCCTTTTTTTTGCGAGTCAAAGGCTGGTGGGTCCCGATTGTATGCCGGCGCCACAGCGACATCTTGCGTCGCCGGCACAGGCCGTCGCGGGGCTATTTTGAGTAAATCAACAAGAACGAGCCCGAGAGGACACCTTTACGCAGGAATCTTTCCGGAAACTCGCGACCGCCTGCGGCAAGATTCGCTTGGCCCCGGCGAATGCTCCCTTGGCGTCATGCAACGCCGTTTCGATGCCTCGGCCTCGTGGATTCTGGGAGAATCGCCATGCACAAGGTGCTCGCGCTGCTAGCGGCTGGAACGACCTGGTGGGCCATCCTGGGCGTGAGCCCTGGGCTGCAGGCAGCGGAGCCGGAAGGGCCGGTCCGCGCGACGATCGACACGGCCACGCTGGGCCGCACGGTGGCCGAATTCCGTTTGCGAGACACGCAGGGCGCCTGGCACGCGCTGGCCGATTACTCCGACGCAAAGCTCGTCGTGTTGGCCTTCATCGGCACCGAATGCCCGCTCGTGCGACTCTATGCGCCGCGGCTGCGCGAACTGGCCGAACAATACGCGTCGCAGGGCGTGCAGTTCTTCGCGGTCAGTTCGAACCGGCAGGATTCGATCACCGAACTGGCGGCCTTTGCCCGCGAATCGGCGTGGCCATTTCCCGTGCTCAAGGACTTGAGCAACGAGTTGGCCGACCGCGTGGGCGCCGTGCGCACGCCGGAGGTGTTCGTGCTCGATGCCTCGCGGGCGATTCGTTATCGGGGCCGGATCGACGACCAGTTCGGCTTCACCGCGCAAGGGGCCAGCTACCATCGCCCCGAGCCGACGGTCCACGAGCTGGCCCTGGCCATCGAGCAAGTACTGGCCGGCGGCGCCGTGGCCACACCGCAAACCGACGCGCCAGGCTGCCGCATCGGGCGCATCGCCGAGCCCCAACCGAACGCAGAAGTGACCTATAGCAACCAGATCGCGCGGCTGTTGAACGAGCGCTGCGTGTCGTGCCATCGACCAGGTCAAATCGCGCCCTTTGCGCTGACCGACTACGAAGAGGTCGCCGGTTGGGCCGAGATGATCGGCGAGGTCGTGTCGAACGGGCGGATGCCCCCCTGGCATGCAGACGAGGGCATCGGCCACTTTGCCAACGCAGCCCGCTTGAGCGCCGCAGAAAACGAACTTGTCGAGCGCTGGGTCGCCGCCGGCGCGCCGGAGGGAGATCGTAGCGATCTGCCTCCGGCGCCGGCGCTCCCCGTCGGCTGGAACATGCCGGAGCCCGACGAGGTGCTGTACATGGACGACCAACCGTTCGAGGTGCCGGCCAACGGCGTGATCGAATACCAGGAGTTCGTCGTCGATCCCGGCTGGAAGGAAGACCGCTGGATCCAGGCCATCGAAGCGCGGCCAGGCAACCCCGCGGTCGTGCATCACATCCTCGTCTTCGTCCTGCCGCCGCAAAAGTTCGTCCGCGAATTCCCCGGCCGCCCGAAGAGCGATTGGCTGACCGGCTATGCCCCCGGGCTGCGCCAAGAGACCTTGCCCGAGGGTTGGGCGCGCTTGGTCCCCGCCGGCGCGAAATTGGCGTTTCAAATGCACTACACACCCAACGGTGCGGCACAAACCGACCGCAGCTACCTGGGCGTGAAGTTCGCCGATCCGCAAAAGGTGAAGCAGGAGTTGATCGTGGCCAGCGCGGCCAACTACGAATTCGCCATCCCGCCGGGCGAGGCCGCACACCGCGTCGAGGCGAGCTACACCTTCGGCCGCGACGCGCTGCTGGTCTCGCTGATTCCGCACATGCACCTGCGCGGCAAGGATTTCCTCTACGACGCCGTGTATCCCGACGGTCGGCGCGAGCGGCTGTTGTCGGTCTCGCACTACGACTTCGGCTGGCAGACGATCTACCAGCTCGACGAGCCGCGGCGGATGCCGGCCGGGACGAAGCTGGAATGCGTGGCGCACTTCGACAACTCGCCGGAGAATCTGAACAATCCCGATCCGCAGGCGACCGTCACTTTCGGCGAGCAGACGTTCGACGAAATGATGATCGGCTTTTTCGAGATGGCGCCGCTCGACGCCGTGGTCGACGGTCGCCCGGCCCGGCTGTCGCGCGTCGACGAGTTTCGCCAATTGATCGCCGCGGGGGCAGTCCAGCTCAGCGACCGGCAGCGTGCGTCGTTCGGCAAAGCGCTCACCTCGGAAGGGGCGTTCGTCCAATCGGTGATGTCGATCGCCGGCTTGCTGCCTCAGGTCGATCGGGTGTGCGTCACGATCGTCGAACCGCCCAAGCTGCGGCTGGCGGCCGTCATCGAGCGCCCCCCGTTCGATAGCGACTGGGACTGGAACAGCGTCACCGCGCCCGCTGCCAACGAGCGGCTCGTCGAAATTGCCGCCGGTGAGACGTCCGTCGTGCTGGACAACCTGATCGAGCAGCCGCGGGGGATCGCCCGACACATGGGCAAGCACGGGCTGCAATCGAGCCTGCACGTGCCCATTCGCCTTGGCGACAAGCAGGGAACGCTCAACCTATGGAGTCTCGAACGTCAGGCGTTTCCGCCGGAGGCCGTGAAACTGGCCGAAGTGATGGCCCGGCTGATGTGCGAACCGAACGGCAAATGAGCGCAGGACTCAGACCGCGGGCGCCGGCGCCAACGGGATCCGTTGCCAGATCCGCGCCAGGAGCGTGCCAGTGAACATGCAGCCGAACGCGTACAGCGCGCAGCCGACGGCGGCCGTCTCGCTGTGCAGCACGGTCATGGCGAGCATTGTGCCCAGGCCCGCGTTCTGCATGCCGATCTCGAGCGTCAACGCGCGACAGGTGGCGGTCGTCATGCCTACGGCGCGGCCGGCGTACCAGCCGGCCAGATAGCCGAGCAGGTTGGTGCCTAACAGGGCCGTCCAGAGCCGCGGTTCGAAGTGGTGCAAGCGATCGCGATTGGCCCCCACGACGATGGCGATCACCCAGAGAATCGTCACGCTGGCGCCGATCTCGGCCGCGCGGCCCGAGGCCTGCTGCCAGGCGGGGCGGAGCCGGGCCAACTGGTGCCCCACGAGCACAGGCCCCACGACGGTCCAGCTCAGCTTGATAAACGTGGCCCAGGCGTCGATCGCCACCGACTCGCCAAGACACAACGCCAACAGCGCCGGCACGGTCAGCGGCGAGACCAACGTCGATGCCGTGGTCAAACTGATCGAGTAGCTCACATTGCCGCGGGCCAGCAGCGTCAGCACGTTCGACGCCATCGCCCCCGGCACGCAACCGGCCAGAATGACGCCCGCGCGCAGCTCACCCTCGAGTCCGCACAGCGCAGCCATCAGCACCGCACCCAGCGGCATGGCGCCGTATTGCACGAGGGCACCGAACACCACCAGCGGCCAGCGCGCGATGACCTGCGTGAATTCGTCGCGCGGCAGCAGCCAGCCGATCAAGAACATCGTCACGGCCAACAGCACGTCGAGGCCTTGCTTGCCGGCCAGGAACGGATCGGGCAGCGCTGAGAACCAACTCGGCCAGACATAGGCCAGCGCGGACAGCGCCACCAGCCAAACGAGGAGCAATTTTTGAAACATCCTGCGCCGCGTCCGCCTGCTGTAGAGCCCCTGTTTCCGGCGTGACCTATGGTAGGATATGCCGCCGCTGGAGGGCATGCCTCCGGTGGCGCTGGCGGGACCTTGTTGCGGTTTGGAACCCATGAAGATCGTCCTGTTCGAAGACGACCACGTGCGGCAGCTCTACCCGGTGACGTTGAGCCGGCCGGCGTTCGGGATTTCCGTGGGCGGCGTGCGATTAATCGACCTGGCCCTCGCGCTTTCGGACAACGTGACCTGCGTGGTCCGCCCGCATTTGCGCGACATGTACGAGGCCGACTATCCGCACCATGCGCCGGCGCCGGTCCAGGGTCAGCAGCGGCTGCTGATCAACGCGCGGCTGGTGCCCTCGCTCGAGGCGCAGCGCGTGCTGCAAGCGCTGATCCGCGCCGGTCGCCCGGCGTTGCTCACCTCGGGCGGGCTGATCGCCGCGGCATTGCTGGACGCGGACCAACCGCTGCCGATGATCGATCCGACGCAAGAAGCCGTTACCCAGTTGCTTGAACATCTGCAATTGCCGGTGCAGGCAGGCGAACTTCCCTTGCTCGCCTATCCTCACGAGATCGTCAAGCACAACATGGCCCTGATCGGCCCCAACACCGAGGCCCGGCTGGCCGCGGGCGGTTTCGAACAACGGGGCGACGGATTCTTTGTGGCCCCCGGCGCCGAGATCGGTGCCTATGTGACCACCGACACGACCAAAGGCCCGATCGTCGTCGAGGCCGGCGCGCAGATCGGGCCCTACTGCTTCCTCCGTGGCCCCGTGCACATCGGGCCTCGGGCTCGCGTCATCGAGCACGCGGCGATCAAGGACGGCGTCTACCTGGGCCACACCACGAAGATCGGCGGCGAGATCGAGGCCTCGGTCGTCGAGCCGTATACGAACAAGCAGCACCACGGCTTCCTGGGCCACAGCTACCTGGGCAGTTGGATCAATCTCGGCGCCGGCACGGCCAACAGCGACCTGAAGAACACCTACGGCCAGGTGAACATGGAGTATCAAGGCCGCAAGGTGTCGACGCGGATGCAGTTCATCGGCTGCATTGTCGGCGATTACGCCAAGACGGCGATCAACACGGCCATCTTCACCGGCAAGACGATCGGCGTCTGCAGCATGGTCTACGGTTTCGTCACGACCAACGTGCCGAGCTTCGTCAACTACGCGCGCTCGTTCGGCCAGGTGAGCGAAACGCCGGTCGACGTGATGGTCGCTACGCAGGCCCGGATGTTCGAGCGCCGCAGCGTGGCCCAGCGCGAGTGTGACAAGCAGTTGCTGTACGCGATGTACGAACTGACGCGCAACGAGCGTCAATTGAGCGGCGACCCGCTGCAGTTCTGAGCGGCTCGGCCCGCCGCGAGTTCGCCGTGCTGGCGGCCGAACGCGAACGAAAACCGCCTCGCGAGCCATGCCGCGTTTGTCGTTCGTCTGCTAAACTGGCCGCTCGTTTCAGGGGGCCGGGGTCTGGCCGCCGCACCTGGTGGCCACAGGGAAATGATCGCGATGCGCGTCGGCGACGCTTTTGGTGCCGGCAAATTCGGCTTGTCATACGAGCTGTTTCCGCCGAAATCGCCCGCGGGCGAGACGGAGCTGTTCGGCCACTTGCGCGAGTTGATGGCCTACCGGCCCGACTTCGTCACTTGTACCTACGGCGCCGGCGGCTCGACCCGCGACAAGACCCTGGAGATCATCACCCGGGTGCGCGACGAACACCGCCTGAGCGTGGCCTCGCACCTGACCTGCGTGGGCTCGACCGTCGAGCAGTTGCGCGAGTATCTGGCCGAGGCGCGGCGCCGCGGCGTGGAAAACATCGTCGCACTACGGGGCGACCCGCCGCGCGGCGAAACCTCGTTCCGCCCGATCGCCGGTGGGTTTGCCTATGCCAACGAGCTGGTGGCGCTGATTCGCCGCGAGTTTCCCGAGTTCGGCATCGCCGTGGCCGGCTACCCGGAAACGCACGTCGAAGCCCCCAGCTCGGAAATCGACCTGCAAAACCTGGCCCGGAAAGTGGCCGCCGGCGGCGACGTCGTCATCACGCAGCTGTTTTATCGCAACGACGACTTCCTACGATTTCGCGATCGTTGCACGGCGGTCGGCATTCGCGTGCCGATCGTGCCGGGGCTGCTGCCGGTGACGAACCTGAATCAGATTCGCCGGATCACCTCCTTGTGCGGGGCGAAGCTGCCGGCCGAGTTTCTCGCGGCGCTGGAGCGCTGCGGCGACGATGAAACGGCACAGATCGACGCCGGCATCGACTTTGCCGCGCAGCAACTTTCCGAGTTGATCGCCGCGGGCATTCCCGGCGTGCACTTCTACGTGCTCAACAAATCGCAGGCCATGCGGCGAATCCTCGCCGCCGTGCCTCTGCCGCGTTAAACGCCGCGCGAGCGGCGCCACGCACGGGCGCCGCTCGCGCAACAAGCTTACGCGAACTCCGCTCCCTCGGCCTCGGAATGCTCGCTCGGATCGTAGCCGTCGACAAAGCCCGAAAGAATTCGGGCCCGGACCGGGTGCTGCAGCTTGCGGACGGCCTTGGCCTCGATCTGGCGGACGCGTTCGCGGGTCACCGAAAAGATCTTGCCAACCTCTTCGAGCGTGTAAGCGTAGCCATCGGCCAGACCGTAGCGCAGGCGGATGATCTCGCGTTCGCGATAGTTGAGCCCCTCGAGGATATCGGCGATGCGGTCCTTGAGGCTCTGCTGGTTGAGGTCGTGCAGCGGATCGACATCGCTTTCGTCCTCGACGAATTCGCCGAAGAAGCTGTCGTCGTGTTCGCCAATCGGCTGATCGAGCGAGAGCGGCTGCCGGGTCATCTTCAGCACGCACCGGGCTTCCTCGATCGACAGGCCCGCCGCGGTGGCGGTCTCTTCCACGCTCGGCTCACGGCCGTAGAGCTGGTACAGCTCGCGGGTCACGTTGCGCACGCGGCTCATCGTCTCGATCATGTGTACCGGCACGCGGATCGTCCGGCTTTGATCGGCGATCGCCCGGGTGATCGCCTGGCGAATCCACCACGTGGCATAGGTCGAGAATTTGAACCCCCGGGCGTGTTCGAACTTGTCAACCGCCCGCATCAGGCCGGTGTTGCCCTCCTGGATCAGGTCCAGGAAGCTCATCCCGCGATTGCGATAGCGTTTGGCGATCGACACGACCAACCGCAGGTTGGCGGCCGAGAGCACCCGCTTGGCGGCGTCGTAGCGGCGCTGATGCCCGATCGTCCGGTCGATGCGCTTCTTCAGCGTCGTGGGGCTTTCCAGCGTGGTCTTCATCAGGTACCGCAGCTCGCGGCGCAGATCTGCAAGCTGCGACGGCGAGCCGTGGATGGCCGCGAGTTCCTGGATCTGGCCGAGCAGGTTGCTCATCCGCGCCGAGATCTGCTGCAGGCGTTCGAAGATCGGCTGCAGGCGCTCGGTGCGGAGGCCCAGCTCCTCGATCAGCCGCACGGCCTTGTGGCGCCGCAACACGAGCCGGCGCCAAGCGTCGCGGCGCTCGCGGTGCTTGTGCGACCGCGACACCGCCACGCGAAAATCGCGCACGTTCTGTGCCAGCAGATGATCGATCGTCCGCAGATTCGGGCCTAGCAGGCCCATCACCTGTTTCTTTTCCGCGGCGTCGGTCACCGAAACGTCGACCGTCCGATCGAGCCGCAGCTCGCCGCGCTGCATTTTCTTGAGCAGCGTCACGGCGCCTTGCAGCAGGTAGTCGCTGGCCAGCATGCCGTTGCGGAACAACCGCCGGGCCTTTTCGATCTCCTTGGCCGCCGAGATCTCTTCGTGGCGGTTCAGCAGCGAGATCTCGCCCATTTGCATCAGGTAGATGCGCACGGGGTCGTCGATGCGGTCGTCGTTGCCCGTGTCGTCCGCTTCGAGCGACTCTTCGACTTCTTCTTCGTCTTCATCGGCCGCGTCGCGTGCGCGTCCGTTGACGACCGGCACGACTTCTTCGTCGACCGGTAGCCCTTCGACCGCGGCAAAGTCTTCCAGGCTCACTTCGTCGTCGATCACAAAGGGGTCGTCGGCCGTGGCGCGGGACTTGGGCTTCCGGCCCGTCGGCGCGGCAGGCTTCGTGGCTGCCGCCGGATTGCTCTTCGGTAGGGTCTTGGGCTTGGGCTGCACTTTGCGTGAAACCGGGGTACCGTTCTTGCGCGTCGCCTTGGACAAGTGCCGCTCCTTTTCGCGTCGTAAAGCTCTTCGTGCGAAACCACGGAGACGCTTCCCTGGGGAAGCACACCCAATGCCGGCTGTCGCCGCCCCCGCGGGCACGCCGCCGACCACACACCGTAAACGTCTTGCACAAAAAGACTTACGACACACCCCACAGAACAGGGTTCGGGCACCGCTCGCCGCGGGGTGTTGCTCGGGGGCAACGGCGCGCTGCGCCGGCGTTGCCTTTCGGCGACGCCGTCGCCTCCGGGCCACCGCTCCCATACCGCCTGCGCGCAAACTCAATAAGATGGCTGGTTCGGTCGTTGCCCCGGGCACCCGGCCGGTCGATACGCCGCGCACCCCCACTCCCCTACCCCCCCTTTACGCATGGCCACCACTGCCTCGACGCCGTCCGAAACGATGTATGCCCTCGTCCAGCGCTTTGCCCAAGACGAGGCGCGATTGCGGCTGGGCGGGGGGCCCAAGGCCATCGAACGGCAGCACGAAAAGAAACGCCTGACCGCCCGCGAAAGGATTGACCGGCTGATCGATCCCGGCACGGGCTTTCACGAAATCGGGCTATGGGCCGCCTTCGAGATGTACGACGAGCACGGCGGCTGCCCGTGCGGTGGCGTGGTTTGCGGCGTGGGCACCGTCTGCGGGCGGCGCTACATGATCATCGCCAACGACGCCACGGTGAAAGCCGGTGCGTTTTTTCCCACCACGACCAAGAAAGTGCTGCGGTCCCAAAAAATCGCAATGCAGAATCGCTTGCCGCTCATCTACCTGGTCGATTCGGCGGGGGCCTTCCTGCCGTTGCAGGAAGAAGTGTTTCCCGACGAGGACGACTTCGGGCGGATTTTTCGCAACAACGCCGTGATCTCGGCCAGCGGTCTCGGCCAGATCTCGGCCATCATGGGCAACTGCGTCGCTGGCGGCGGCTATTTGCCGGTGCTCTGCGACAAGCTGCTGATGACCGAGGGCTCGGGCCTGTACCTCGCCGGGCCAGCGCTGGTGCGCAGCGCCATCGGTCAAAAGGCCTCGCACGAGGAGCTGGGCGGCGCGGAAATGCATGCCCAGATCAGCGGCACGATCGACTATCGCGACCCGACCGACGAGGCCTGCCTCGAGCGGCTGCGACGGATCGTGGCGTTACAGGCGCCCGATCCCGAGACGCCTCCGGCACCGTACCGGCGCGCCGCCAGCACGCCGCCCGGGCGCCCCGACACGGACCTGTACGACCTCGTTCAGCCCGACGCCCGCAAAGAGTACGACGTTCGCGACGTGATCGACTGCATCGCCGATCGCGACAGTTTCGAGGAGTTCAAGCCGGAGTATGGCCAGTCGATGGTCTGCGGTACGGCCCGGATCGGTGGATTTTCCGTGGGGATCGTGGCCAACCAGCATCGCACGGTCAAACCGGCCGATGGCCCGATCCAATTTGGCGGCGTGATCTACGTCGATAGCGCCGAGAAGTCGGCGCGGTTCATCATGAACTGCAACCAGGACTGGCTGCCGATCATCTTTCTGCAAGACGTCAACGGTTTCATGGTCGGCCGCGACAGCGAACGCGCCGGCATCATCAAGGCCGGTGCCAAGCTGGTCAACGCGATCAGCAACAGCCGCGTGCCGAAGCTGACCGTGATCCTCGGCGGCTCGTTCGGCGCGGGCAACTATGCTCTCTGCGGCAAAGGCTTCGATCCGCGGCTGCTGTTCGCCTGGCCCAATTCGCGCACGGCCGTGATGGGCGGCGACCAGGCGACGGGCACCCTGCTCGAAGTGGCCATCAAGAGCCTCGAACGCCAGGGCCATAAGGCCGATGCCGCAGAGCTCGAAGCGATGCGGTCGAAGATCAAGGCCGAGTACGATCGGCACATGGACGTGCGCTACGGCGCCGCCCGGCTGTGGGTCGACAAGATCATCGACCCGGCCCGCACGCGCGACGAGCTGGTCTGGGCCCTGGAAACCTGCACCCGGCACGTCCCTGACGAACCGTTCAAGCTCGGCGTGTTCCAGGTCTAGCGGCGCAGCGATGGCATACGACAGCGATGCCGCGTCCCGTAACGGAACGGCCCACGGCAACGGAGTGAGACCGATGAGCGAGCCCTTGGTGCGGTTGCACATCCAGGTACCGGTGGCCACCATCACCCTCAACCGTCCCGCGCAGCGCAACGCGCTCAATGCGGCGCTGGTGAGCGAGCTGTCGCAGGCGCTTGGCGACTTGCATCAGGAGCGTCGCGTCAAGGCGGTCGTGCTGGCCGGGGCAGGCCAGGCGTTTTCGTCGGGCACCGATCTGCGCGAGATCGCCGCCGACCAGGGCGCGGAACACCCGCCCGGCCACTGGGGCGACGAAGCGGCAACGCTCGTCGAGTTGCTCGAAGACCTGTTGCGGTTTCCCAAGCCGCTGGTGGCCGCCGTGGGCGGGCCGGCCCTGGGTACAGGGCTGGCGCTGGTGCTCGCGTGCGATCTGGTCATCGCCGCGCCGGGCGCGCAATTCGGTGCGCCCGAGGTTCACCGCGGCCTGGTGGCGGGCGTCGTGGCACCTTTGCTCGCCTTTCGCTGCGGCGCGGCGGTCGCCGCGCGGCTGCTAATCACCGGCGAGCCGCTCTCGGCCGACGAGGCGCGCACGCTGGGCCTGGTGAGCCGCATCGTCGAAGCCGGCGATCTGCTGCCGCAGGCCGGCGAAATGGCCCAGCGATGCGTGCAGGGCCCGCGCGAAGGCCTGCAGATGGCCAAGCGGCTGTTGAACGAGACGATCGGCGAACAACTGCCGGCGCTCTTGGCGTCGGGCGCCGCGGCCAGCGCCACGGCCCGTACGACCGAAGCCGCCGCCGAAGGCGTAAAGGCATTCCTCGAAAAGCGCCCGCCGGTCTGGCCCGCGGGCTGAGATGGCGACGCCCTGTCGTGCAATTTCATCGCCGGTGCGCGAGTGCTTTTTCCGGTCGAGCCGGCACGCGACGCTCTACCACATCCGCGCGGTCTGGAGATCGGCGGCCGTCAGGCGGCCGTCGTGCAGCGCCGATGCCACGAGCGCGCAATCGCAGCCCGTCGCGGCCAGCAGGCGCAAATCGTCCAGACTGCGCACGCCGCCGCCGGAGGTCAGCTCGAGCTGCGGGTACTGGGCGTCGATCCAGGTGCATAACCCGTCGGTGCCGGTGCCCTGGTTCATGCCGACCTGCGCCAGATCGAGCACGATCAGCCGCATCACGCCCAGCGTGACGGCGGCCTCGACGATCTGCTGAGGCGACAGACCGTACCAGCCCGTCGCGCCGGCAGGCACGAGCGGCTGGCCGCCTTTCAAGTCGAGGCTAAGCACCAGCCGGCGCGACTCGACACAGTCGAGCAACTCGGCCAGTTGGGGCGGGCCGCTCAACGATTCGAGGCCCGCGATGATGCCCGTCAGCGGCGCCCCTGCATCGGCCAAATCGACCAGCCGCCGCGCGCGCTCGACGCCGGCCAAACCGCAGTCGAGCCACAGGTCGAGCCCGGCGCCGGCGATCTGGCCAAAGCACTCCCACGCGGGCTCGGCGCCGGCGATCGCGTCGAGATCGGCCACGTAGACGGTGTCGACATCCAATTGCTCGACCAGCGCCGCGGCCATATCGGCTGGCGCAGCGGTCGGGCAGAGCACGCTCTCCACGGGACGGTACGTATCGCGATAGCCCGCGATGGCATGCACCACCTGGCCCGACTTGAGATCGATGACGGGAAGGACGCGCATGGCGAGCGGCTCGTGACGCGCAGGCTACCGGCCGAGAACGCTCTCGGTGCGGTACAGCGGTAGATAACGGTAATACACTTCGAGCGTCATCACGGCCAGTGCCGTGCTGAACAACCGGCCGCCTTTCTCGCACTTGCCGCCGCTGAAATACCAGCTTCCCGATTCGTGCCCCTCGGTGGCCTGCGTCTGCAGCAACAGCGGCTTCATGGCGGCGTTCCAGGCCTGCCAGCGCGGGCCGCCATGATGAAACAGGACCTGCGTGGCGTAGTAGTTGAAGTACATGTTGTCGCTGGCCGGACCGAGGCCCGAGAGATATTCGCAGCCGGCCACGAGGCCTGGATCGTCGCGGCGGCAGCCGGCGAACATGCGGCACAGCAGCCCCACGGCGGTCATGGTCTCGGTGCCGCTGCCGTCCTGATAGCCGTAGCGCGCGCCGCGCTCGCCCTGCACCGAATCGAGAAAGCGCGTGGCACGTTCGAGCGTCTGCGGCGGGATCTGCCGGTAGCCCAGCTGCGCCGCCTTGAGCGCCATGAAGTGCCAGCCGGTCACGCTGAGATCGCCCGGCTGGCCGGGCGTATAGCGCCAGCCGCCGCCACCTGCGTCCTGGGCATAGACCATGAAGTCGACCGCTTGCTGCGCGAGCTGGCCCAGCGCTGGATCGTCGGACAAGGCAAACGCCTCGCACAAGGCCCAGGCCGCCAACGCGTGGCCATACATCGAACCTTCGCGAAGATCGCCGCCTTGCGGCGTGACCAGCGTGTGATTGCCGAGATAGTAAAGGCCCTGGCGAACGACGTCTTGATACTCGCCTGCCAGGTGGGTCTGTCCTGCGCCGAGAAACGCCAGCAACGCCACGCCCGTCGCGCCGGTCGTCGACGGCGACTGGCCCGGATTGCGGCACATGCCCCGACAGGGACCTTTCGTATGGTCGAAGTCCCAACCGCCGTCGGGCTGCTGATGTGCGGCCAGCCAGCGCAGCCCGCGCGCGACGGCCTGCTCGCTGGCGCCATCGCCTCCGCCGGCCGCCACGAGTCCGCCGCGGGCATCGGCCCCACGCCCTTCGAGACCGCCGCCGCGCCGACTCACCAATTGCCCGCGGCCCGCCGGCGCGCCGGCCGTCAGATCGAGCTCGCCGCTGTTCGGCGTTTCGGCCTCGGCGGCATCGTCCGCGTCAGGGCCCGGCACGCTTAGCAGCGTATCGGGCGCTGCCTGGAGCGCGTCGCCGGTCAAATTCTCGACGTCGATGTCGAGCAACGGCCCGTCCCCCTGCGGACCTTCGAGTTCGGCGGATTCCGGCGTCAGGTGCACGGTCAGGGATTTGTTCGCCACGGGCGCGCGCACAGCCAGAGTGATCAGCGCCGCAACCAGCAGTGCCAGCGTGTGAAACAAGCAACTCGTGGCAAAGCTCGTAAAGCGATGGCTGAACAGCCCACCCAGCAACGCCTGGAGCGCGCGCCCGGCGGCACCGCGCCAACGTCGCCCTGCGCGCGCGGACGGCACCCCGATCGATGGCGGCACAGTAGTGGCTGGCGATTTCGGCATGGCGGGTCGCGCGCAACACAACGTTCCTGGGGCGGCGCAAGCGCGCAGCGCTCCAGCATGCGGAAATATAGGTCGCCCAGCGGCTTGTGCCGGATCGACCGGCTATGACGGCCGCCGTTACGATCGGCACGGCATGACCAGCCGCGCCCCAATCGAACCCCTGGGCAGATCGAGGCCCGCGCCTATTCGCCGCCGGCGGCGGCCGCGGGTTTGGGCGATTCTTCAGCCGCTTCGACTTCGCTCGCTTCCTCGCGATACAGCGGCAAGTACCGGTAATAAACCTCGAGCGTCATGATGCACATCGCCGTGACGTAGAGCCGTCCGCCGGCGTCGTTGTGCGGGCCGTCTTTGAAATACCAACTGCCGTCCTCGTGGCCTTCTCGCGATTGCGTATTGACCAGGTGATCGCGCATCACCGTGTTCCACTTGGTCCATTTCTCGCCACCCATATGGTGCATGACCTGCGTGGCGTAGTAGTTGTAGTAAACGTCGTCCTTCGCGGGACCCATCTGGCTGAGCCGCTCGACACCGCGAACCAGGGCCGGCTCATCTTTCTTCCAGCCCATGTACATCCGGCACAACAGGCCGATCGCCGTGGTCGAGGGGCGATTCTCCGGGCCCGTATAGCCGTACGCCGCGCCGCCGTCGGTCTGCGTCGTATTCAGAAAATTGGCGGCTCCGGCGATCACCGATTGCGGCACTTCCAGGTAGCCCATGTGTGCGCTGCGCAGCGCCATCAACTGCCAGCCGACGACCGAAGTGTCGCCCGGCTGCCGGGGACCATATCGCCAGCCGCCGCCGACCGGGTCCTGGGCATAGACGATGAAGTTCACCGCCTGCTGCGCGGCGTTGAACAGGTTGCGGTCTTCGGTCATCGCATACGCTTCACAAATGCAGATCGAACCGAGCCCATGCGAGTACATGCTGCCGCCGTCGATCAGCGAACCGCCGTTGGCGTCGACCTTCATGTTGTTGATCAGGTAGGCGAGCCCCGTCTGCACGACCTTCTTATACCGGCCTTCGCGATGCGTCGCGCCGGCGCCGAGGAAGGGCAACAAGGCGATGGCCGTCGCGCCGTTCTGCCCGTTGGCGATCTTGCCGTTCGACTTGCAGCGCCCTTGGCAGCGGCCTTTGTTGTGCTCGAAGCTCCAACTGCCGTCGGGATTCTGGTGTTCGGCCAACCACTTCAGCCCGCGCGCCACGGCATCTTCGCTTTGTTGATTGCCACCGCCTTGGGCCACCAGCGCCATCTTCGCCGCGCCGGCGCGGCCGCCCAGACTGTTCTTGTTCGTCGTGCCGACGGCCGACGACACCAGGTCGCTCGTCGCGACTTCGATCGGCCCGATGTCGGCCGTGGCTTCGATATTCGGCGCCGCGGCGCCCTCGTCGAGCATCTCCGTCACGTCGACCGATTCGGTGCCGACGACGTCCGAGCTCGCATCCACCGACTCGACCTGCTGTTCGACGTTCACATCGACCGGGGCCAACTCCTCCTCGGGCGCCAGCTCCTCGACTTCGGCCAACGACTCGGTGCGCAACGCCGTCAGGTCGGGCGCCAGTTCTTTGACCTGCTCCTGGATCGTCAGCAGACCGAGCATCAGCAGGATCGAGGCGTGCACGACCATGCTGGTGACCCAACCCGGTGTGGTCCGCAACCAGCCGCTTGCGTCGGACGATGCCGCGGCGACGTCGTCGGGCGTCAGCCCTGCGAAAACGCCGTGCACTGCCGGCCGCATCAGGTAGACGAACTGCAGCAGCGCATATCCCACCGAAAAAATGAGCGAGACGACAGTCGCCCCGACAAGCACGATCGAGGTCGCCGCAGCCCCGCCCGCGGCCGCGGGCGGCGCCAGGAACACCGCAACGAGCGTCAAGCCGTTCCAGGCGAGCCCCATGCCGATCTGATACAAGCAGTAGCCCAAGGCCAGCTTGCGGGCCCACGGGCGTAAGGCAAACATGCCGATGCCCGCGACGAGCAGCACGGCACCGCCGACGAAGCCCAGCGCATTGGCCGCGGTTTCAATGAATCCCAACACGCCGCCAGGATTGAATCGAGGCTTCACGGCACCAATCAAACCCAAGGCCGCTGCACACGTGCCGAACAATCCGCCCAGAATGTCGAACGCCGAAAACAGGGTCAGCCCTAACGGGCGGCGCGGCAATTCCAACGCCTCGACCTCTTCCACGACGAGTTCGGCCGCGCGCCCTGCCTGTGGTGCCACAGTCGTCTTGAGAGGCCGCTGCCCCGTCAGCGTCGAATCAGAAGATTGGACGATCGTGTCGTCTTTGGTTTGCGCAGGCGCGGCGCTGACGGCACGCGCCGCAGGATTGGAGACAACGGCAGCCGTCGGTGGTTTGGGCGGCGCGGGTCTTGCCGCGGGAGCGCCCGCGCTTGCAGGCGGCGGATTCTGCGGCAACTGCTTCGTAGCAACAGGTCGCGCTGGTGCCGTTTGCGCCGGCAAAGGTCTTGCCACGATGGGCTTCGCGGCGACAGCCTTGGCTGGTGCGTTGCTTACGGGTGCGGAACCTGCGGGTGCAGAGCCCGCTGCTACCGGTGCCACGGGGGGAGCGCCCCCGGGAACACCGCTCGCTGGCGGCTGGCCCGGCACGCGTTTGGCTGACTCGTCGGCCATGTCGATTGGCAGTTGCTACCGACTTCGATTTGCTCAGTAGCGCGCGAAAGACAGCTTGGCTTCGTGCTTGCGCGGGCCACCCGATGAAGTGCGCCCAGATTCGACGCAAACGACGCAACCTATTTAGCCTAACCGATTAGGCGTTCGCTACCAAACTCTCAAGTGCGATGTCCCTGCGCCGAACCGGTTTGCTCGAGAAGGTGCGGCGCGAACGTAACGAACGTGAGGATTCGCCGCCGGCCGAAGACTCAAGCCTCTCTTCAACTGAAGATGCCAATTCGACTTACGTGACGTACTTTCCTGGTTGCCAAACCATGGTGCAGTTGCCGAGTTTCACGCAAACCGTCTAGGCAGAGGCGAGTCTCCAGGCCGGCGACCGACCCGCGGGGGGACCTTGGCGAAAAGGTCCATCTTCAACTTCGCCGGCTGGGGCTGCCCTTATTCCCGGTTGCGACTGAAAAAAACCGGGCACCCCAGGGTGCTGGACCGACTCCTGCGCTGCTCGGCACGGACTCAGCTCAAGACCCCGTCGAGCACCGTGCCGTGGACGTCGGTAAGGCGGCGATCCAGGCCATTGTGGCGAAACGTCAGCCGGGTATGGTCGAGGCCCAACAGGTGCAAGATCGTGGCATGCAGGTCATAGACCGTGGCCACGTTTTCCACGGCGCGGTAGCCGAAATCGTCGGTCGCCCCATAGCTGAAAGGCGCTTTGACCCCGGCGCCTGCCATCCAAACCGTAAAGCCGCTGGGGTTGTGGTCGCGTCCTTGCACTCCCTTTTGAAACGTAGGCATCCGGCCAAACTCGGTTGTCCAGACGACGAGCGTCTCGTCGAGCAGCCCGCGCTGCTTGAGGTCGCGGAGCAATCCCGCGGCGGGCCGGTCGAGGATCGGTCCGTGCCGGTCGTAGTCGATCTTGAGCTGTTTGTGACCGTCCCAGTTGCCGACGCCTTCGCCCATCGCGTACGCGCCGTTGAACAATTGCACAAACCGCACCCCCTGCTCCAGCAGCCGCCGGGCCAGGAGACAATTGCGACCGAACCCCGCGGTCAGCGGGTTCGCGTCGTCGGTGGCATACAGGCGATGCGTCGCGGCGCTCTCTTCGGCAAGATTGCCGACGCGCGGCGCGCTCAATTGCATTCGGGCGGCGAGCTCGTAGCTCGCGATCCGAGCCGCCAATTGCGTGTCGCCGGGAAATTGCTCCAGGTGACGCTCGTTGAGCCGGGCCAGGAACTCGCGGGCAGCGCTATCGGCCTCGGGCGTGAATGCTTCGGGCCGGGCCAGGTTGGCGATCGGCTGCTCGGCGTTGAAGCTCGTCCCCTGAAACACGGCCGGCAGGAAACCGCTGGCCCAATTGCTCGGCCCGACCTGCGGGGCGCCGCGTGGGTCGGGAATCGCCACGAATGCTGGCAGATCCTCGGCCTCGGTCCCCAGGGCGTACGACACCCACGCGCCCATGCTCGGAAAACCTTCGAGCGTGAAGCCTGTGCTCATCTGCATCTCGCCCGGCCCGTGCGAGCTGGCCTTCGACGTGAGCGAATGGATGAAGCACATCTCGTCGACCAGCTCGCCCAAGTGGGGCAACAGATCCGAAATGTATTTGCCGCAGGCGCCGCGCGGGCGAAACGCATAGGGGCTACGAGCCAGGTTGCCGTTTTCGCCCTGAAAGGTGACCAGTTTCGCCTCGCCCGGCAGCGGCTGGCCGTCGCGCGCGAGCAACTCGGGCTTGTAGTCCCACGTGTCGAGATGGCTGCAGGCGCCTGAGCAGAAGATCAATAGCACCTGCTTGGCCCGGGGGGCGAAGTGCGGCACGCGCGCGGCGAGTGGCCGCGCCGGATCGATCGCCGGTCCTGCCGCCGCCGCGATCTCGGCGGCGAGCAACCGCTCGCGATGCAGCAGCGACGCCAGCGCAATGCCGGCCAACCCTTCGCTGCCGCCGGCCAGAAAGGCCCGGCGGTCCAGCAATCTCTGGCGCGTCGTCGCTCGCGGCGTTCCGTTCCTCGCAGGCTCGTTGCCGTGCATGGCGCTCACCGGACGTGCAAAAACTCGTTGGCGTTGAACAGTACGCGACACAACTGCACGAGCCCGTGCTGCTCGACAAGCTCGACCGATTCGGCGCGTTCTGCGCCCACCGGCGCCCGATTCAGCGCCAGCAGAAAGGCCGTGTCGACCTGTTGCTCGGTGGCATGGCCCGCGAGACCGGCCGCGCGCTCGGCGAAGAACTCGGCCTGCTGCACGATCAGCGGCCCGTTCAGCAGATTGAGCGCCTGCAGCGCTGTAGTCGATTGCAGCCGCCGGCCGATGCTCTGGCTCGCATCGGGGCAATCCAGCTCGCCGAACGTCGCGTCCTGCTGCATCCGCGGCTTGAACTGGTAGACCATGCGCCGCCAGGCGTCGGGCCCGAATTGCTTCCGCGGGATGTACACGTGAACGTACTTGTCGTTGGGCTCGAACACTTCGTAGCCGGGCCCGCCCATGCGCGTGTCGAGCTTGCCGCTGACGGCGAGAATCGCGTCGCGGATCGCCTCGGCTTCGAGCCGTCGCGGTGCATAGCGCCACAGCCAGCGATTGTCGGCGTCGATCGTCAGGGCCCGGGCATCAGGCTGGCTCGCCTGGCGATAGGCACTCGACAAGACCATCATGCGGTGCAGACGCTTGAGCCGCCAACCGCCGTCGACCAGCTCGGTGGCGAGCCAGTCGAGCAGCTCGGGATGCGTGGGGCGCCCGCCGTTGAAGCCGAAGTCGTTGGGCGTATCGACCAGCCCTCGACCGAAATGATGCATCCACAAACGATTGACCGCGACCCGCGCGGTCAGCGGGTTCGCCGGATCGCACAGCCAGCGGGCCAAGGCGACACGACGCTGAGCCTCGGTCAGGTCGGCCGGCAGCGACAGGGCCGGCGACACGGATTCGATGGCGCCCGGCGGCACTTCGGCTTGCGGCTCGAGCGGATTGCCGCGCCGCAGCCACCGCGTCGGCTCGGGCTGTGAAAACGTTCCGGCATAGACGGGCGTCCCGCCGGCAGTGGGCAACCCCGCGACGAGTTCGCCGCGTCGCTGCCGCAGCTCTGTGAGCCGCGCGAGCTGCTCGGGCGCGAGATCGTTTCGTGGCGGCTGCTCCGAGGTGGCCGCGGCACCGGCCAACGCGAGGCTCGACCGATCGTTCGACGCGGCCACGAGCGTCCACGTCTGGCCATCGTCGCTGGCTTCGATCCGGTAATCGACCGGCAGGCGGTCGGCAAAGCGACCCTCGCGATCGCGCGCCCATTCGACGCGCTCGATGGGCACCGGCTCCGACCATTCGATCTCGATGTATCCGCTGGGACCGCCGCAGATCCAGCTATGGTCGTTACCGTATTGCCCGTCGTTGACGTGCGCGAGGCGATGAATGGCCACGCCTTGAAAATCGCTCGAGGACGTCGCCTTGGCGCCTGCGCTGGCGAGCGCCACGTTGCGCGGCTGCGCCTCGGCGGTGAACACTTCGAGCTCGTCGAGGCACGGTTCGGACTGGTTCGCGGCGACGATGGTGAACCGCAGCCGCCGCGCCACGATCGGCGCGAATCGCTCGACGTTGTGTCGCGCATCGACCGCCGCGCGCCGGGGTGGACGGTCCGCGGGTGCTTGCGGGTCGGCCAGCGGCTCGAATTCGGCCAACTGGCGATCGATCGTGGCGATTTGCGCCCGGAGTTGCGGCTCCTCGCGCTCGCGGCGGCGGTAGTCTTCATCGCGCAAGGCGCGCTCGCCGTGATTCACGCCGGCAAACACCGCTTGCAGACGGTAGTAATCGAGCTGGGTCACCGCGTCGAACTTGTGATCGTGACAGCGCCCGCAGCCGACCGTGAGTCCGAGGAATGCCAGCCCGGTGGTCGACACCATGTCGTTCAGATCGTTCTGCCGCTGCTGCAACTGACCGTCGGGCGTCAGGTTGCCCACGGTGTCGTGCGTCCCCCCGACGAGAAACCCGGTCGCGGCGTCTTGCCCCGTCTGGTCGCCGGCGAGTTGCGCCAGGACGAACTCGTTAAACGGCAGATCGTCGTTACAGGCCGCGATGACCCAGTCGCGGTAGGGCCAGGCATTCGGTCGCGGTGTGTTGGTTTCGTAGCCGTTGGTTTCGCCAAAACGCACCACGTCGAGCCAATGCCGGCCCCAGCGCTCGCCGAAATGGGGCGAGGCCAGTAGCCGGTCGACCACGCGCTCGTAGGCGTCGATGCGCGGGTCGGCGACGAAGTCGGCGACCTCGGCGGGCGTGGGCGGCAATCCGATCAGATCGAAAGTGACGCGGCGGATCAGCGCAACGCGATCGGTCTCGGCTCTCGGGCGCAAATCGTGCTCACCCAAGCGGGCCAGCACGAAGCGGTCGATCGCGC